>JADJOH010000008.1:900000-1178939 GCA_016713925.1 Bacteroidota bacterium | reverse complement strand
GCCGGCGACGGGTGAAATATTAGCCATGATTTCCAGTCCCTCTTACGATCCCAATTTACTCGTGGGAAGGGTACGCTCTAAAAACTACTCCCAGTTACTCAAGGATCCTTTGAAACCACTTTTTAATCGCGCCATGCAAGCCTATTATCCTCCCGGCTCTACTTTTTAAATTGACGAATGCCTCGTCGAATTGCAGGAAGGCATTATCAACCCCGGCACCATTTATCCACATTCGTTCGTTGTAGGGAGTAAGAGTGTGAAATGTCATCCCCATCCTCCCATTGCTTTAGAGGGTGCGATTCAATATTCCTGCAATCCCTATTTCTGCAATACGTTTCGGTCATTCATCGACAATAAAAAATTTGGCAGCAGTGAAAAAGGGCTATCGCTTATGGCGCGAGTACCAGATGAGTTTTGGTATTGGAATAAAAATCGGGGTGGATATGCCGCATGAGCTCAAAGGACTTATTCCTTCAGTTGAGTTTTATGATAAAATTTACGGAGAGGGAGATGGAAGGCTTCTACGATTTATTCATTGGGAATTGGTCAGGGAGAGTTGGGCATTAACCTGATGCAGATGGCAAATATCCTTGCATTATTGCTAACAAAGGCTATTTCTATACGCCACACGTCATTAAGAAAATTGACGGCAAACCCAATACCTCCAGAAATCTGGACACGAAACATTTCAGTAAAGTTGACCGGCAGTATTTTGATATCATTCAAGATGGCATGCAAAAAAGTGGAAGCAGGAACCGCAAGAATCGCCCGATTCGACACGGTCATCATTTGCGGAAAACCGGTACGGCGCAGAATCCGCATGGGAAGGACCATAGTTTGTTCGTAGCCTGCACCAGGGGAAAATCCGAAAATCGCTATTGCCGTGATGGTAGAGAACGCAGGGATTTGGCGCAACATGGGCCGCTCCTATTGCCAGCTTGATGATGGAGAAGTATTTAAATGACAGCATTAAAATTAAAAGACTGCCACTGGAAGAAAGAATGTTGAAAGGCAACCTACTACCATTGGAAAACAAAAGTCTGGAAAAGCCGGATTGCTAACGTGATTCCTCGAAAGTTGTCTTAAAGCAAAATAAGCAGAAGGCTACCGGCAAAACACAAAATCCTGACGAAGAATTAAGAATTCAGAATTCAGAATTCAGAATTCAGAATTTAGAATTTAGAATTTAGAATTTAGAATTTAAGAGTTTAGAGTTTAAAATTTAGAATTTAAGTTTAGAATTTAGAGTTCAAAGTTTAGAATTTAGAGTTTAGAGTTTAAAGTTCAGAAATAAGTTAATAACAATTTATACAAACTAATTCCTTGCGTAAGCAGAAAAGCATATTCGAAAATATTGACTGGGTCCTGGTGGGGCTGTATATGATTTTGGTGCTGATGGGATGGATCAATATATATGCTGCCGTTTACAACGAGGAGCACAAAAATATTTTTGATATGACGCAGAGTTATGGCCGACAGATGTTGTGGATCGGCACTTCATTGCTTATCGGGCTTTCGATATTGGTTATTGAAGGGAAATTTTATGCTGCCTTCTCCTTTCCCATTTATCTTACTGTCATATTTATTCTACTGGTTGTATTGGTGATTGCGCGTGATGTACAAGGGGCGAGGTCGTGGATTGAGATTGGCAGTTTTAAACTACAACCTTCAGAATTCGCCAAATTCGCCACGAACATGGCCGTAGCTAAATACCTGAGTTCACTGGGAATTCGGATGGAGGATTTGAAGACGAAAATCACAGTCGGTTTAATTATTCTTCTGCCAATGACACTGGTTTTGTTACAGAATGATACCGGATCTGCATTGGTGTTTTTTGCATTTATCTTTGTGCTTTACAGAGAGGGATTATCGCAAAACGTGTTAATATTCGGATTCTTTGCCGGAGTATTATTCATTTTGGCATTAATGGTCCCGAATACGATTTTGCTTGGAATCATTGGCAGTCTGGGATTGATCGCTTATTTACTCATGCGCAAAACACGCAAAAATCTTTTAGTCATTTTCATTATCACTGTACTCAGCTCAGGCGTTGTTTTCAGTGTGGATTATGCATTCAACAAATTACTGCAGCCCCATCAGCGCGAAAGAATTGAGGTATTGTTGGGAAAAAGATCTGACCCGAAAGGCGCCGGGTATAATGTGAATCAAAGCCTCATTGCCATTGGATCGGGAGGGTTGACCGGCAAAGGATTCCTGCAGGGCACTCAAACCAAATATGATTTTGTACCGGAGCAAAGCACGGACTTTATCTTCTGCACTGTAGGAGAAGAATGGGGATTTATCGGCACTTCTGTGGTCATTCTCTTATTTCTCGGACTCCTCTATCGCATCATCTTCATAGCAGAACGACAACGATCCCAATACACAAGGATTTATGCCTACGGGGTCGCCTCTATTCTCTTTTTCCACCTCATGATTAACGTGGGGATGGCCATAGGACTAGCGCCCGTAATCGGTATCCCCTTGCCCTTTTTTAGTTATGGCGGTTCTTCCCTATGGGGATTTACGGTGCTATTATTTGTGCTGATTAAACTGGACAGTTATAGAATTTATATTCTACGATAATGAGACACACCCTGAAGCGTGCCGAGGAACGAGGCTCTGCTTCAGGGTGGGGATTTACAGTACCACAATTTATTCTGATATAGTCTAAGACTTTAAGGCATTCGAAAAGAAGTCACATTAAATTTGATTCCGACTAAGAAAAAAAGTCGGGGAAAGAACCGGCTCGTGAAAATTTTCATTAAACCCTTCCTCGACCTTGTATACAAATCATCGCTTCGTTTGTAATGAATTTGTACTTACTTTCGTGTAAAATATTTTAGCTAATCAGTTATGAATAAGGCATTAATTTTATCTCGAAAGAAAATTGAACAGCGGATATTCACATTTCGTGGCGTGCAAGTGATGATTGACCGAGACCTCGCAGAAATTTATCATATCGAAGTAAAACGATTAAATGAGCAGGTTAAAAGAAATAGTGAAAGATTCCCGAAGACCTTTCGATTCCAACTCAATACAAGTGAGAAAGACGAACTGGTCGCAAATTGCGACCGGTTCGAAACGCTAAAGTATACTACTTCCAATCCATTTGCTTTTACTGAACAAGGTGTCGCAATGTTGTCCGCCGTTTTGCGTAGTGAAATTGCTATTAAAGTTAGCATTCAAATTATCATAGCTTTTGTGGAAATGAGAAAATTAATTGCTAACCACAATGGATTGCTTCAGCGAATGGAAGGCCTTGAACGGAAAAATATTGAAAATGAAATGAAATTTGAACAAATTTTTAATGCACTTGAACGGCACGAACAAATCCCTCGTCAAGGAATATTCTTCAACGGACAGGTATTTGACGCTTATACTTTAGCCTCAAAAATCATACGCTCAGCTCGGAAAAGTATAATACTTATAGACAACTACATTGACGAAAATACATTAACCCACCTTTCTAAAAAGCAAAAAGATGTAAAAGTAATTTTACTTACTGATTCGTTAAACAAGCAACTCGCGCTCGATATCCAAAAAGCTATTAGCCAATATGGAAATTTTGAAGTGAAGACTTTCAACAAGAGTCATGATCGATTTTTAATAATAGATGATAAAGAAGTTTATCACTTGGGAGCTTCATTAAAAGATTTAGGAAAAAAGTGGTTTGCCTTTTCCAAAATGGACAAAAACTCCGTTGAAAGTATTTTATACTCCATTACAAGTATACTAAAATAGATTTATAGTATTTGGATCACGACCACAAGATCGTTAACTTAGCATTAATAGAAAGCAATAACCAATGGAAGAAAAACATCTCAATATTTTGTTGAACAGCTTCATTAAAGACCCAGGGATTATTCCAAACGAAAACGATCTCGATATTCAAGCAAGTTCTGAGACAGTCCCACTATGAACAATCGTTTCCACATCTCTTTACTAATTATCACCCTTTTATTCGGTCGATTTACTGAAGCACAAACTCCCTGCAAGGTATGCGGCGAATACTATTTAGAAGGGGTTCGGGAAACGGCATCCGGCTTTAAAATCAATCCCGACTCCACCTTTGAATTCTTTTTTTCCTCCGGAGCGCTTGATCGATATGGCAGTGGGAAATGGCATGGTCAACCCTCTCTGGCTAACGAATTCCTGATTACATTCACCTCCGACACTACCAATGGGCCGGCTTTAAAGATCATTGATTCAAAGAAAAAAGACGATGAAGGAATCTCCATTCAAATAAAAGATGCCAATCCGGTAGTCAACCGGTACTTTTTTGTCATGGGATTTACGGGAAAGGACACGTCGTATGCCGAATGCAATCCGGAAGGTCTTGCCACACTCGAGACCGGTTTATTCGACAGCATTGGCGTCTACTTTGAATTTTGTCCGGACCATACCTTAATCTTCATTCCGGAAACAAAGAAAAATTACTTTGAAGTAAAGACCGAACCCTGGATCTTTGAAGTCATTTTCAAGAATTTTTATTTGACAGTTGAACAGAAAAGGCTGGTCGGGAGACACCCCATGATGAAAGGAGAGTTTATCTATCTCAAAAATCAAGAATAGAGAAAATAAAAACATTCTCCATCACTCTTACCACATGATTCAGGCGCAGATAATTCATCAGAATTTCTGTAGCCCCTTTACGACTCTCAATGTATTTTTTGTTCTTTAAAGTCAGTTGTTCATAGGAAGAACCATCTATTTCCAAACTATTGATCGAATTGTTCAGCTCCTCTGCATTCTTAATATTCATTGCCGCCCCTGTTGCTTTCAAATCACGGGCTTCTTTAAACTTCTTGAAATTAGGACCGAAGAAAACCGGCTGACCGTATACCGCAGCTTCGAGAATATTATGAATTCCCTTTCCGAATCCACCACCTACGTAAGAGTACTTCCCAAAACGGTAGAGTAATGACAACATACCGATACTATCAATGATAACGACATTTACATTTGCCGGGATGTCGGCACTTATCGTTGAGTAGCGGATGGTTTTACCTGCAAATCGCGCTTCGATATTTTTTATACGTGATTCACCCAACTCATGAGGAGCTATCACCAATTTCATCGTTGGATTTTTAGCCAATACTCCTGCCAGCACTTTTTCATCCTGTGGCCATGTACTACCGGCAACCACTGCAACTCCTTTAGCGCAAAAATCCCTGATCGCGGGAAATGCTGCTTCGCGTGTACTATTCTCAAGAACCCTGTCAAAACGAGTATCTCCCGAAACCGTCACAGATGGAATGCTATTGCGATATAATAATTCGAGGGAAGCCTGATCCTGTACAAACAAATGCGTGTAACGGGTCAACATTTTTTTAAAAAACTTTCCCCAGGATTTAAAAAACACCTGACCGGGACGGAAAATAGCAGAGATGCAGAAGAAGGGAATCTTTCTACCATGAAGTTGCTTCCCATAGAAATACCAGAAATCATACTTTACAAAAAATACCAGCGAAGGGTTCAGCAATTGAACGAACATCTTACTATTTGACGGTCCATCCAAAGGAAGATAACAAACATAATCTGCTATTTTTTCATTTTTCTTTACTTCATAACCGGAGGGGGAGAAAAAAGACAAAACAATAAAATGATCGGGGAATTCATTTCGTATTTGTTGCAAAACAGGACGACCTTGTTCAAATTCGCCCAATGAAGAACAATGAAACCAAATTCGTTTTTTTGACGTCCCGCCTAAAGCCTCTGCCAATTTGCTTTTCCATTTCTTCCTTCCTTTCACCCATAAGCGGGCTTTATTGTTAAAAATAGAGGCGAACGAAATCAACGCACCATACATTGCTACAACTATACGGTAAATTAACTCCATTTTTCTCCTGTTTTATACAATTTCATTCTCACTATTTCCATTTCACAGCAGTAAAATGGCCATCAATCTTTTACTCTTTAACTGTTAAAAGGTTCTTTAAATTGAGTCAAATCTTCAAAAAGACCCCATCCAAAGGAATGACTAATAAAGATAAAACTCATCAGGTGCTTCTTTGAAAAGAGGGATGATCCAGCCTACTCTGAATCCAAACAGCAAATCAAATCTGGCGGATTTGTCTGCCTCCATATCGGTAAAAATAAAATCGCGGCGCCCGGCTGTCCAACCCTGCACGGCCTCTACCCCACCAAAAAAATTAATCAGCCGGTGGTTTCCGATATACAGGTACCCAATAAACTCTCTGGCAGCCAAACCATTGGTCAGACGATCATAACCTTTTAAGTACTCATCGTTCAGGGCCGGAACTGAATTTTTCTTATCCTGGATTTTAATTTTATGTTGGATGAATCCCAGACTACCTTCAATAATAAATCCGCAATTCGGGTTCGGCTTTACCATTTTGAATATTTTGCCAACTCCCAGAGTGACATAATATCCCCGCTCAAATGCTCTCACATCGGCATAAAGTCCATCCGAACCAATAATAGTACCTTCCGAGGTAGTCAATCCGGAAAAAAGACCCGGCTGGTTAATTTTTGTCCCGAAAATAAAAGAACCTTCGGCCGTGATCATCCAACCCTTCTTATTCTTATAAGTCACCCCCATTCCAACCGATTGATTGAATCCAAATCGATTAGCCAAATCTCCACCGGAACTGAAGACCGTAGGAGGGCCGGATCATCACCATGGAAATAGAAGAATCCTTCAGGCTGGCCTGTCCTTTTACCGGAGTCAGACCCGAGAGAAGACAGCCCACAAGGAGCAATATATATTTGAAGATTCCGTTGGTCATGGATGGGCAAAAATAGGCAATTTACCATGTAAATCCCTACACCTGTTTCACTTGAAAATATCTTATCTTTGCCCTCCGAAACCTGTTTTACAAATTACCCCGAAACACCGATGGAGACATTAAAAAAAATGCCGATGGTTGACCTTATTGGTCAGTACAAAAAGATTCAACCGGAAATTGACAAAGCGATTCATGATGTTGTCGTTTCATCCGCTTATATTAACGGACCGGATGTTAAGCATTTCGCGAAAGAGTTAGAAGATTATTTAGAAGTCAAACATGTGATTCCCTGTGCAAATGGAACAGATGCTTTACAGATAGCCATGATGGCTTTGAATTTTAAACCGGGGGATGAAATTATTACGGCCAGTTTTACCTATGTGGCGACGGCAGAAGTGATTGCACTTTTACAACTGAAACCTGTTTTGGTAGATGTGGATCCGGACACCTTCACTATAGACTGTGATGCATTAGAGCGGGCAATTACCTCCAGAACGGTGGCTATCGTTCCGGTTCATTTATTCGGTCAATGTGCCAACATGCAAAGGGTGATGGAAATCGCCAACGCACATAATCTATATGTGATAGAAGATACTGCACAGGCCATAGGAGCAGAATACACCATGTCAAATGGCACCACTATGAAGGCCGGAACGATAGGCACGATTGGCACCACCTCCTTTTTTCCTTCCAAAAACTTAGGTTGTATGGGAGATGGAGGAGCCATCTTTACACAAAATGACGAACTGGCCATGAGAATCAGAATGATTGCTAACCATGGACAGAGTGTGCAATATCATCATGATGAAATTGGAGTAAACAGCCGACTCGACACAATACAGGCGGCTATCCTTCGTGTCAAATTACAGCATCTCGATGAATACTGTGCTTCACGTTTGCAGGTGGCTGATTATTACGATAAAGCCTTTGCGAATAATCCCAAATTAAAAACCCCTTCCCGCGAAAATGGATCTACGCATGTATTTCATCAATATACGTTGGTGCTGAATGGGGTTTCAAGAACCGCTTTGCGTGAATTCCTGGATAGTAAAGGGATTCCATCCATGATCTATTATCCTATCCCGTTGCATATGCAGAAAGCGTATATGGATCCGAGATATAAAAAAGGGGATTTCCCGGTAACGGAAGCGCTTTGTGATCATGTCATTTCCCTGCCGATGCATACGGAAATGAACAATGAAGATCTTGCCTATATCACCTCCAGTGTTCTTGAATTTGTCAACCGTTGATTGAAACCTTTTGTTACAATTTCAGTAAAAAAAGGCTATAAACTATAAAAAAGATCAAATATGAATATCGCAGTTGTCGGAACCGGTTATGTAGGTTTAGTTACAGGTACATGTTTTGCCGAAATGGGAAATCACGTTACCTGTGTTGACATTGACGCCAATAAAGTGGAGAAAATGCGTAACAGCATTATCCCCATTTATGAACCTCATCTTGACATTCTTTTCGAAAGAAATATCAAACAAGGTCGTCTTCAGTTTACCACAAATTTAGAAGAGGCTGTTAAAGACGCAACCATTATCTTTCTTGCCTTGCCTACTCCTCCCGGTGAAGACGGCTCTGCTGATTTATCCTATGTTTTAGGTGTTTCATCGCAGTTAGGCCGTTTGATTCGTGAATATAAAATTGTAATCAATAAGAGCACTGTTCCTGTGGGAACTGCTGAGAAGGTGCGTGAAGCGATTGCTAAAACCTGTACCGTTCATTTCGATGTTATTTCTAACCCGGAATTCCTGCGTGAAGGTTTTGCAGTGGATGATTTCATGAAGCCGGACCGTGTGGTGATTGGTACCCGCAGTGAAAAAGCAAAGAAGATCATGAGTGACCTCTATGCTCCTTTTGTGCGTCAGGGAAATCCGATATATTTTATGGATGAGCGTTCTGCAGAATTGACAAAATATGCGGCGAATGCATTTTTAGCTACCAAGATTACTTTTATGAATGAGATCTCCAATCTTTGCGAGCGCGTTGGAGCCAACGTGGATGCTATTCGTATTGGTATTGGTTCGGACTCCAGGATTGGTAAGCGCTTTCTCTTTGCCGGTATCGGATATGGTGGAAGTTGTTTTCCTAAAGATGTCCAGGCATTGTACAGAACATCACAGGACTATAAATACGATTTCAAAATTCTCTCGTCAGTAATGCAGGTGAATGAGAAACAAAAAACGGTTATGGTGGAGAAGTTGAAACAATATTTCGGTGGTGACCTGGCCGGTAAAAAATTCGCTATCTGGGGTCTGGCGTTCAAGCCGGATACTGACGATATTCGTGAAGCACCTGCCTTGTATATCATCCGTGACCTCATTGCCGCAGGCGCATCTGTAAGTGCATTTGATCCGGAAGCAATGGAAAATGTAAAACGCACCATGGGTGAAGTTATCCATTATGCCAATGATCCTTATGAAGCCATTCAGGATGCTGATGCGTTGTTGATTGCTACGGAATGGGCATTGTTCAGAACTCCGGATTTTGAAAAGATGAAAGCAACCATGAAGGAAAAAGTAATTTTCGACGGCCGTAACCTGTATGACTTACAACGTATGTCAGAGTTAGGATTCTATTACAGCAGCATGGGACGCGAAACAGTATCCCCACAAGTTCCTGCATTCTCCTGATTTAAACCACCTATTATGTCAAGAAAAAGAGTTCTTATTACAGGCGCCGCAGGATTTCTCGGCTCACACCTCTGCGATCGTTTCATTAAGGAAGGATTTGACGTAGTAGGAATGGATAACCTTATCACCGGCGATTTAAGGAATATCGAACATCTCTTTCGATTGAAGGAGTTCGAATTCTATCACCACGATGTCAGTAAATTCGTATATGTTCCCGGACAAATAGATTATATATTACATTTCGCCTCTCCGGCAAGTCCGATAGATTATTTAAAGATTCCTATTCAAACCCTGAAAGTTGGTTCATTAGGGATTCACAATCTGTTAGGATTCGCAAGAGTGAAGAATGCAAGAATATTGATTGCTTCCACCAGTGAAGTCTACGGTGATCCTACTGTTCATCCACAAACCGAAGATTATTGGGGTAATGTAAACCCAATAGGTCCGAGAGGAGTTTATGATGAAGCCAAACGTTTTCAGGAAGCCATCACCATGGCCTATCATACCTATCACCATCTGGAAACCAGGATAGTCAGAATATTCAATACGTATGGTCCAAGAATGCGACTGAATGACGGCAGAGTATTACCGGCGTTTATCGGCCAGGCATTGCGTGGTGAAGATCTCACTGTATTTGGCGATGGCTCACAAACACGATCTTTCTGCTACGTAGATGATTTAATTGAAGGTATATACCGCCTGCTCTTCAGTGACTATGCCTATCCGGTGAATATCGGTAATCCTCAGGAAATCACGATTCGCGAATTCGGCGAGGAGATTATCAAGTTAACGGGCACCAATCAAAAACTAATTACGCACCCATTGCCTCAGGATGATCCAAAGCAACGGAGACCGGATATCAGCAAAGCCATAGAAATTCTTGGCTGGCAACCCAAAATCAGCAGAGCAGAAGGACTCAAATACACCTATGATTACTTCAGAAGTCTGCCTCCTGAAGAATTAAACAAGACGGCTCACCGCTTCGCCTGATATAAAAAATAAACCGATGAACACTGCATGGGAAACTATGCAGTGTTTGCCATTTCAGATAGTTACATCCAAGAAAAAAAAGGATGAAATTTGGCAAACAGGAGGTGTAGGATAAATTGTATAATTTTATCAGCGACAGCAACAGTTCACTACTGCTCAGCAACCTTTAACTGCCGGGCAAATCATGAAAAATCTAATGGAATATAGCGCTCACTCGTCTGCCTTTATTGATGAAGGATGTACAATAGGAAAAGGAACTAAAATCTGGCATTTCAGTCATATTATGTCGAACTGTGTCATAGGTGAAAATTGCAATATCGGTCAAAACGTGGTGATTTCTCCTGATGTCGTTTTGGGTAACAATGTTAAGGTGCAGAACAACGTTTCTATTTATACCGGTGTCATTTGTGAAGATGATGTCTTTCTTGGTCCAAGTATGGTTTTTACCAATGTGACGAATCCGCGAAGTGCTGTCAATAGAAAAAGTCAGTACGCGAAAACAAGGGTTAAAAAAGGAGCTTCCATCGGAGCAAATGCAACGATTGTCTGCGGACATGATATCGGATCTTTCGCCTTTATCGGAGCCGGAGCTGTGGTGACAAAAGATGTTCCCGACTATGCGCTTGTGATTGGCAATCCGGCCCGACAAACCGGATGGATGAGTGAATATGGACATAAGCTGCAATTTGATAAAGATGGAATGGCAACATGTCCCGAAAGTCAGCAGCGTTATCAACTAAAAGCAAATAGTGTAAGCCGAATCTCCTGATGACCAATTATCAAAATCGTAAAATAAATTTCGCAGTCATTGGATGTGGACATATCGGTATGCGTCATGCTGAAATGATTCGCAGGAATGAAGAATCTGCATTCTGGGTATCTGTGATATTCGTCCGAAAAACGAATTGAATTTAAAAGGTGTTGAAGACATTCCATTTTTTAGTACTCCGGAAGAAATGTTAAAAGCCATACCGGAAATCGATGTGGTCAATGTCTGTACCCCGAATGGATTGCATGCAGAACATTCTTTAAAAGCACTCGAGCATCATAAACATGTGGTATGTGAAAAACCCATGGCGATTACTAAAGCAGACTGTGAACATATCATTTACAAAGCGCTGCAGGTATCAAGAACGATTTTTGGGGTAATGCAAAACAGGTATTCACCACCATCGGCCTGGCTGAAAGAAGTGGTGGAGCAGAAATATATGGGAGACGTATTCCTGGTACAATTAAATTGCTTTTGGAATCGCGATGACCGGTATTATAAAAAAGGGTCCTGGAAAGGCACCAGTGATCTCGATGGGGGCACATTGTTCACCCAGTTTTCCCACTTTATAGATATCATGTATTGGGTTTTTGGTGATATCACGGATATCAACGGTGTCTTCGCAGATTTTAATCATCAGCAATCAACAGCTTTTGAAGATACAGGAATTGTCAACTTCAGATTTATCAATGGAGGAATGGGTTCGATCAATTACACCACTGCTGTATTTGATACTAATTTGGAAAGCAGCATTACTGTCATTGGCAGCAAGGGAAGCTTAAAAATTGGTGGACAGTACATGAATGAAGTCGTCTATTGTCATATGGATGGTTACACGATGCCTAAACTTGCACCAGTGAACCCGGCCAATGATTATGGCACTTACAAAGGTTCTGCTGCCAATCATCATTACATTATTGAAAATGTAATTGACACCTTAAAAGGAAGAACTATTATGACCACAAATGCGTTAGAAGGCCTGAAAGTGGTTGATATAATTGAACGCATTTACGCCCTTCGCAAACTTAATAAACCGGAAATACTGTACCGCAATGTATAATGATATTGTAAATAAGAAAAATAAAATAGCTGTAATCGGACTTGGATATGTTGGTCTCCCGATTGCATTAGAGTTTGCAAAGAAAGTATCCGTAATAGGGTTCGATATTAATAAAGAGCGTGTAGAACTGATGCGCAAAAATATTGACCCTAGCGGTGAATTGGAAAGCAGTGCATTTGAAGGTTGTGATATAGAGTTTACAGATTCTATTGACGTACTTAAAAAAGCCAATTTCTTTATTGTAGCTGTACCTACACCGATTGATGAACATAAATTACCGGATTTAAAACCCTTGCTTGGCGCCACACGCTCCATTGCAAAAGCGCTTAAAAAAGGGGACTATGTCGTCTATGAATCTACCGTTTATCCCGGATGTACCGAAGAAGATTGTATCCCGGTTCTTGAAGAAATCTCAGGATTAACATATAAAACTGATTTCAAAGACGGTTATTCTCCGGAACGAATTAATCCCTGTGACAAAGAGCATACCCTCGCTAAAATTACGAAAGTTGTTTCCGGATGTGATGCCGAATCACTGGATAATATTGCCAAAGTTTACGAGATTGTTGTAACCGCCGGTGTATTCAAAGCCTCCTCCATTAAAGTGGCAGAAGCAGCCAAAATCATAGAGAACACACAGCGGGATGTGAATATTGCTTTAATGAATGAACTTTCCATCATTTTCAATAAGATGGGCATTAACACCTATGAAGTACTGGAAGCATCCGGTACGAAATGGAATTTCCTTCGCTTTATGCCGGGTCTTGTGGGTGGTCATTGTATTGGAGTTGATCCTTATTACCTGACCTACAAAGCACAGGAATTGGGCTATCATTCCCAGGTGATCAATTCAGGACGTTATGTCAATGACTCCATGGGATTTTACGTGGCGAAGCAGACCGTAAAAAAACTGATTGCCATGGGAAAAGACTTAAGCAAATGCAAAGTTTTAGTGATGGGCGCCACGTTTAAAGAAGATGTGGAAGACATCCGAAATTCTAAAGTCTCTGATGTCATCAATGAGTTCAAATCCTATGGAGTAAATGTGGATGTAATTGATCCACGTGCGAACAGTGATGAATTAAAGCTGGAATATGGCTACGAGCTCACCAAGACCCCGGCGACAGATTATGATGCAGTGGTGGTGGCTGTGAATCACAAAGAATACAAAGGACTTGTAGAGGAAGATTTTAAAAAGATGACGAAGCCGGAAGCAATGATTGTAGATCTGAAAGGCATCCTGAATGGCAAGATAAAAGACCTCAAGTACTGGAGTCTGTAAGGGAACAAGATTGCGGATGCTGCGTATAACCATAAAATAGCAGCCATGACAAAAAAATCAACTATCCTGGTAACCGGCGGAACCGGATTCATAGGATCACATACCGTAGTAGAATTAATTGAAAAAGGATACGATGTAGTGATCATCGACAACCTTTGTAATTCACACGGTGAAGTGGTGGACTCCATAGAAGAAATTACGGGTATTCGTCCCGGCTTTGCCAATATTGACCTGAATAACAAAAGTGCTGTTCAGGAATTTTTGCGCATTCACAAAGTGGAAGCCATCATACATTTTGCCGCATTTAAAGCAGTAGGTGAAAGTGTAGAAAAACCATTGGAGTACTATCGTAACAACCTGGTTTCACTCCTGAATTTACTGGAATTATGTCGTGAAAACAGCATAAAACATTTTGTCTTTTCCTCTTCCTGCTCTGTATACGGACAACCCGACTATTTACCGATCGATGAATTCGCAACGGTCAAACCTGCTCAGAGTCCCTATGCAAATACCAAAAAAATTGGTGAAGATATTTTGAGAGACACTACTGCGGTGATGAACATCAACGTAATTTCTCTTCGTTACTTCAATCCGGTTGGAGCACATCCTTCTTCTAAAATTGGCGAATACCCTGTTGGTGCACCGCTTAACCTTTTCCCTATTGTCACACAAACGGCAATTGGCAAGAGAGATAAAATGAAAGTCTT
The DNA here is from genome assembly GCA_016713925.1 of Bacteroidota bacterium. Taxonomy (NCBI): domain Bacteria; kingdom Pseudomonadati; phylum Bacteroidota; species Bacteroidota bacterium. The sequence continues at coordinate 1,164,737 of JADJOH010000008.1, read as the reverse complement.
CGGTACGGATTACAACACACCTGATGGAAGTTGTATTCGTGATTATATTCATGTGGTTGATGTTGCACGTGCGCATGTGGTAGCCATCGACAGAATGCTTTCCGGCCAAACAAAAAATAAATACGAGCTTTTTAATTTAGGTACCGGCAACGGATTATCCGTCCTTGAAATCATCAATGCATTCGAGAAAATAACAGGCGTAAAAGTCAATTATGAATGCGTGGAGCGCCGTGGTGGAGATGTAGAAAAAGTGTATTCTGACACTTCCTACGCCAACAAAGAATTGGGCTGGAAGACCACGCATACGCTGGAAGACATGATCACTTCCGCCTGGGCATGGGAACAGGTGTTGCAGAAAAAATCATTGGTAACGAGTAAATAGCTCCCTGCAGTTTATGCGGTCTCCTTTAGAGGAAAAATGCCAGCACAGAAATATTCAACTTCACCACCATTACATCCGAATACAAAATAAACAGGCAGTAAATTTTATCCTCTGCAATTAACGATTAAAGTAAACATCCAATGAGTAAAAAAAATATTCTTATTACCGGTGGAGCCGGATTTATTGGTTCACATGTTGTGCGACGCTTTGTCAAAAACTATCCCGATTACACCATTATCAATCTGGACAAACTCACCTATGCCGGCAATCTGGCGAATCTGCGTGACATTGATCGTGCTCCTAATTATCGCTTTGTGAAAGGAGATATTTGCGACAGTGAATTCATGCTGGAAATATTCCGCCAATACGATTTTGAAGGTGTTATTCATCTGGCTGCTGAATCACATGTAGACCGCAGCATCGCCAATCCGATGGAGTTCATCATGACCAACATTGTGGGAACGGTCAATCTCCTGAATGCGGCAAGAGAGATTTGGAAGGGCGATTTTAACAACAAGCGTTTCTATCATATCAGTACAGATGAGGTGTATGGATCGCTGGGCAATTCCGGTTTCTTTACCGAAGACACCCGCTATGATCCACACTCCCCCTACTCTGCATCGAAAGCGAGTTCGGATCATCTGGTACGCGCTTATTACGATACCTATGGATTGCCTGCATTGATTTCGAATTGCTCTAACAACTACGGCTCTTTTCAGTTTCCGGAAAAATTGATTCCGCTTGCTATTAACAATATCTGCAACAACAAACCGGTACCGGTATATGGTACAGGAGAAAATATCCGCGATTGGTTATTTGTAGAAGACCATGCGGTAGCCATTGATGTCATCTATCATTATGGAAAAAATGGAGAGACGTACAATATTGGCGGACACAATGAATGGAAGAACATTGATCTGATTCAGCTTTTATGCAAGGTAATGGATCGTAAATTGAATAGACCCGAAGGCACATCCGCAAAGCTCATCACTTTTGTAAAAGACAGAGCAGGACACGATCTGCGCTATGCTATTGATTCCTCAAAACTACAAAAGGAGCTGGGCTGGAAACCCTCTTTACAGTTTGAAGAAGGTTTAGAAAAAACGGTAGATTGGTATTTAAACAACCAGCAATGGGTGAATGAAGTGACGTCCGGAGAATATAAAAATTACTACGAAAAGCAGTATGACCTCCGGTAGTGCAAATTCAGCAGAGATTATTTAGCGGGAAATCAGTTCGGAAAGCCGATTTGACGGATCATCATAAAGCGGAATTTTAATCAGTAATTTATCTTACTTTTGCTTAACCGATTATGACATCCCCTCCTCTATACAACAACATCTATCATAATGAATCCATAAAAAATGCCAGCGTCCTTATCAGTGGCGGAGCAGGTTTTATTGGTTCAAATATCGTGGAATACCTACTTCATCATGGTGCTTCCAGGGTAAGAGTTTTTGATAATCTCAGCAATGGTTTTATCAGAAATCTGGAGCCTTTCATGGACATGCCCCAGTTTGAATTTATCGAAGGTGATATTACTGATCCGGAGCAATGCCGAAAAGCATGCGAAGGGATGAGTCTGCTGACCCACCAGGCTGCTTTAGGATCTGTACCCCGATCCATAAAAAATCCGGTAGCAACAAGTGATGCCAATACAACAGGCTACCTGAACATGCTGATCGCTGCAAGAGATGCCGGTGTAAAGAGGGTGGTGTATGCCAGCTCCAGTTCCGTTTATGGCGACAGTATTGCCTCTCCCAAAAAGGAAGAAAATTTAGGTCGCCCTTTATCCCCATATGCTGTTTCTAAATTGACCAATGAACTATACGCTTCGGTCTTTGCTATGCACTATGGAATGGAAATCATAGGTTTACGTTATTTTAATGTTTTCGGCCCCAACCAGGATCCGAATGGACCCTATGCCGCTGCCATTCCTTTGTTCATGAACTCCTTACTTTTTGATAAGGAAGCTGTTATTTTCGGAGATGGCAATCAAACCAGAGATTTTACCTTTGTTGAAAATGCGGTCCAGGCCAATATCAGAGCCTTGTTTACTACCAATCAGGAGGCGTACAACAAAGTATATAATGTCGCCGTTGGTGAAAGTGTATCTGTGAATCAGCTTTACGAGACCATCGCTTCAATATCCGGCAGCAAAAGGCAACCGGCTTATGCTCCCGAACGTAAAGGGGATATAAAAAACTCCCTGGCTGATATATCTATGGCAAAGAATTTGCTGGGATACGAACCTCACTACCAACTGCGGGAAGGTCTCGAAATAACGGTGGCGTGGTTCCGAAAAGCGTTTGCGCATGCTTAAATCATTCTTTAAAAAATTTTCCTCCGGATCAGATGAAGAAGAAAGCATTGACTTCTCTACTTTAAAAGCCGATATGCATTCTCACCTCATTCCGGGGATTGATGATGGTGCCAAAACAATTGAAGATAGTCTGGAGCTCATCCGAATCATGCATGGATTAGGCTACAGTAAATTCATCACCACTCCTCATATCATGAGTGATTATTTCCGAAACACTCCTGAGATAATTTTAGAAGGTTTAGCTACACTTAAAAAAGCACTTGTTGAAAATAATATCCCTGTAGAAGTTAGCGCTGCCGCGGAGTATTATCTCGACGATGGATTTATCAGAAAACTGGAAGAAGAGAAATTACTGACTTTTGGAGATAATTATCTGCTTGTAGAAGTATCGTATATCAATCCTCCGGACAATGTGAATGAGGTCTTGTTCCGGGCGCAGGTACTGGGATACAAACCGGTATTGGCACATCCTGAACGTTATCCCTTTTGGCATAGAGACCTGGATCATTACAAACGATTTTATGAAATGGGTGTCACCCTTCAATTGAACTTGAATTCACTGGCAGGATATTATGGACCGGATGCAAAAAAAGTAGCTGAAAAACTGATCGACATGGGTATCATTGGCGCGCTGGGCACCGACATGCATCACCTCCGTCATGCCGGTGCATTGCAGCAAGTGACCAAAGAAAAATATTTGAAGAAAATTCTGGACATGCCTTTGTTAAACAGGGAATTGTAAACTCTTTTCAGCACCGGAATATGTTTTCAAATCAAATGGCTGCAAGTATGATAAATCATTCCTGAATGGTCTGCAAATGAATTGAACATTCGGGTAAATCACTCCCCCTTTCCTTCCTCCAAAGTACACTTCTTTAAAATTCACCACTTCCTCCACATACCACCTCACCCTACTGCATAAAATTTATGGCTTCACATCTGTTACAACTTTGCAATTATAATGTCTGGGCGAACGACCGGATATGTTCCTATATCAAAGAGGCCGGCGATAGCATTGCTGACCAGGAAATGACCAGTAGTTTTCCTACTGTCAGAAAAACACTTTATCATCTATGGGATGCACAGGAAATCTGGTACAAGAGATTGCAGGGAGAATCACCGAACACCTGGCCCAGTCATTATTTCAAGGGGACCCTTGAAGAATCGTTGGATGCCATTCATCAAAGCAGCATTGACTTTGTAAGATTTGTCGAAAAATTATCTGAAAACGGACATTTATCGTCTGTCGAATTCAAATCCATCGACGGCACTTCCTTCTTCAACACCATCGAAGAGATCGTTATGCATGTCATGAACCATAGCACTTACCACCGCGGACAATTGATTACCATGTTGCGTTCTGCCGGCTTTACTGCTGTAGGATCAACGGATATGATCCGTTATTACAGAGAGCTTGTTAAGGTAAAATAACCTGTACCTTATTTTTCTGTTTCCTGAAAGCATAAGTTATCCACAAGACATACTTCTTCTGAATAAATATTTTTACATAATGTAAGATTAACCCAAACAATGCAGATTTCTTAAAACTATGGATCGTATTTTGCCGTAACAAGACTACAAATCTTCCACTATGAAAGGCAACGAAATCGAACTACATTTAAACATCACTGCAAAATTTGAATTGATCAATGGAGCAATTAAATACGGAATCATTGACAAACAAATTGACAGTGACTTTTACCGAAGCGATTACTATTTCATTTCATTGCAAAACCTAAACATTTTCAGAAGAGCAGTTTCACAACGCAATTATGAATACTGCAAATCATTGATGGAAAAGATAAACGTTAAGTTTATTAAAGCGGTTACTCCAATCTAAATTTTACAATCCATTAAAATGCTTTGGGCTGCCTGCTGCCAGCTACCAGCTGCCGGCCCTCACTTTTAGAGAAGAGTTGAAATGTTAGTGCCGTAAGCTGCATTATTATTCCGTAGAGAAAATTTATTCGTATTGAAAATAAGCCGGAAGCCGGTAGCCGGTAGTCGGTAGCCGGAAGCCGATAGCCGGTAGCCGAAACCGAAGCCGTAGCCGGCAAGCCGGAAGCCGGAAGCCGGAAGCCGGTAGCTAGCTTAATAATTAATCCCCATTATTTCACGCACTTCACGCACGGTTTTAGCTGCAGAAGCCTGCGCTTTCTCCTTGCCCAGCTTCATTACATTTTTCAGCAGTTGCTCGTCTTTTAAGGTATCTGTTATTCTTGACCGGATGGGTTGAATAAAAGTGATCATATCTTCTGCCAATTGCTTCTTCATATCACCATAGCGAATCGTACATTCATTAAACGAATTCTCAAAAAACTGAAGAGTTTCAGGTAAAGAAACAAGACTCATCAAGGTAAATAAATTTTGTATCGCTTCGGACTTCACACTGTTGGGTTCTGTTGGTCCCGCGTCAGAGACAGCGCGCATCACTTTCTTTCGTAATGCTTCGTCGGTATCAAAAAGAAATACGGCATTTCCTTCTCCCTCCGACTTCCCCATTTTACCTGTGCCATCCAGCCCGGGAACTTTCACCAGTTGCCCTCCGAAATTAAAAGCTACAGGTTCAGGAAAATAATCCACATTATACATTCTGTTAAAACGATTTCCAAACTGGCGTGTCATCTCCAGATGTTGTTCCTGGTCTTTCCCTACCGGAACTTTTGCTGCTTTATGCAGAAGAATATCCGCAGCCATTAAAACGGGGTAGGTCAATAAACCGGCATTGATATTATCGGGCTGCTTTCGGGCTTTCTCTTTAAATGTTGTCGCTCGTTCCAGTTCGCCCATGTAGGCATTCATATTGAGCAATAAATACAGCTCTGCTACTTCGGGCACATCACTTTGAATATAGAGTGTACATTGATCAGGATTTAAACCGCAGGCAATGTATTCTGCGAGCACCTGCCGCACATTACTTTTCAGATTTTCAGGATGAGGATGTGTAGTGAGAGAATGATAATCGGCGATAAAGAAGAAGCAATGATATTCTTCCTGCATCCGCAGAAAATTCTTCATCGCTCCAAAATAATTACCCAGGTGCAAATTACCTGTGCTTCTGATTCCGCTAACTACTGTTTCCATACGGCTGCGAAGATAATCGATAATCAGTTTTGCCGCCGGATTTCATTCCTGAAATCAAGCCATCCCAGCAAAGTAATCGAAAACAATAACCAAACAAAGCCGATGCAATAGCCACTGATCACATCACTCAAATAATGAACTCCAAGGTACACTCTGCTAAAACCCATTGCCAGAATGAAGATGATCCCGACTGATGCGACTATCCCTTTCCATTTATAATTTTCAGAATGCATCACCAGCAGATAAAACAGCGTTCCATAATAAGCCATGGCTACCGTGGCGTGTCCGCTTGGATAAGACCACGAAAACTCCTCATACCATGCCTGATCGACGGGCCGCGGATATTTATAGTATAGTTTTCCCGCAAAAGCAGTCATTGCACTTGTTGTCAGAGCAGATAAGATGGCGATAAAGGCATTCATTCGTTTCTTCACCAACAAGAACAGCGACAATAATCCCAGCAATGTCAATACAGTAGGAGAACTTCCCAATCGGGTGAAATGATAAATCCGATCTGCCCATGCGTCGCTACGTAAATCAAAAAAATACTGTGCCAGCAAACGATCCAGATCTCTCAACCGGGAGACTTCCCGTACCTCCTCAGCAAGCTCACTCAATATGAATGCATTGATAACCGCACCAATTAAAAATAATGTCAGCGGCAATCCACGAAAGTGATGGGGATCGAATCGCAACGAAAAAAACCGGAATAACCGGGGAAACCGCCCTTGTAAATTCCTGGCCAGGGGATGGTTAGAGCCCAAAATAAAGGATTCAGACCATCTCCGGAAACCTCTCTTGATACCTAAACGATTCATGGGGTGAAAATAAACGAAGAAAAATACTTTGGTATCTTTGTAAAGTGAAATATCTGTCGTTCCTCCTTCGAAGAATCTGGTGTGTTTGGTTCTTTTTGAGCGGATTTCTCTTCTTTCTTCCCCTTTACCCCGTCTTTTTGCTGTTGCTGAGTCGTGAAGATTGGTTTATTTATGCCTGGAGATTAAAGAAAATATGGGCACATTGGATACTTTTTACCACAGGGATCTGGTATACGATTAAAAAAGAATCAGCACTTGATCCGAAGCAAGCCTATATCATCACGCCCAATCACTCTTCTTATCTGGATATTTTAACCGCGAATATTGCCTTCCCCAACTATTTTCACTTTATGGGTAAGGCAGAGCTTCGAAATGTACCCATGTTCAATATATTTTTCAAACGGATGAATATTTCAGTTGACCGGAGTAGCATAAAGGATTCGCATAAAGCCTATAAGCGGGCCCGAAAGGACTTAGTTAAGGGAATTAGTCTGGCTATTTTTCCGGAAGCCACCATCCCACCCTGTGCACCGGAGTTAGGACCTTTTAAAAACGGCGCCTTCAAACTGGCGATTGAAATGCAAATTCCGATTGTACCCATTACCTTTCTGGATAACTGGAGTATTTTTCCGGATCGGGAAAATGAAAAAATGGTATTGAGACCGGGTCGTTCCAGAATTATCATCCACAAAGCCATTTCCACTACCGGATTGACGGAAGCGGATGCCAATGCACTGCGGGATCAGGTGCGGGAAATCATCCGGAATGCTATTGAGAAAGAAGGCAAATGCCCTTTTATTAAGTGCGATTAATTTCCACTTCTTGCTCAGCTGGCCACCCTGGCTTTAGCCTTGGTCGGCAGGCACAGATAAACGGAGCCTACTTCCATAAAGCTTAGAAGTCCAAAGGGGATATAAACCGCACTAAGAGCAGGTATAAAGTAAATTAGAGTGATTAAAACACCATCCAAAGCAGTAAAGATTCCAAACTTAAACGCTGCGTTCGCGGCGGGTTCGCGGCGGTCGCTGCGTTTAAATCGAAGATTTAATTTTCAGAAATTTATAACTAGGATTATTTACAGTCAAAAATAAAGTCGAATTTTCATGAAAAAGCGGATTTATAATCTTCCAAAAGATGTGTAATATTTTCAGCCACGCTCTCTGTAGACAACAACTTAAGCGGTTGAATTTAGTTGACTTATAATTTCACTCTTGAATGCAGGTACAAGTCAGCAAATACTCGTACCGTCCCTTTCACAAATAAAAAAAGCGATCCTTTTGAGACCGCTTTTGTAAGATTCCAATTGAATTATTAAGCTTTTACCGAGCAGAATTCTTCAAAGGCTGCATTCAGGTTTTCAGCAATCATCTCTGCCGAATGTCCTTCAATATGATGACGTTCGAGCATATGCACCACCTTTCCATCTTTGAATAAGGCAATACAAGGTGAAGAGGGAGGATAGGGCGCCAGGTATTTACGTGCCTGAACGGTAGCTTCAATATCCTGACCTGCAAAAACGGTAATCAGATGATCCGGCTTTGATTCAGTCCTGCTGAGGGCCAGCTTCACACCGGGCCGTGCAGCACCTGCCGCGCAACCACAAACTGAATTAAGCATAAGCAAGGAAGTCCCATTCGCAGTAGGAATGTTGGTATCAACTTCACTTGCATCTTTTAGCTCAGTAAATCCAATACTGGTAAGTTCTTTGCGCATGGGAGCGCATAATTGTTCCGGGTATGGCATATTTTCTATTTTAAATTCTTTGCAAAGGTACGAAGGCAACATGCATTGCTGCAAAAGAAATGTAACTTTCATGTGAATATTTAACCACCAGAGTGAAACCCTGCATGTATCATTGCATAGCAAGCCTTCAAGAAATAACATGAAAAAATCAAAAATGACACAAAACGATCTGCGTGACGCATTCCCTGTAATGCGGTTTGATTATAACAAACGGCTGATCGACTCCAACTTAACAGCTCTTCCCTTACTCGGGGAATGGAAATGCCGGAAAGGTGCAAAAATCCCTTCGGCAATTCTAAAAGCCTACCCTGAAATTAATTTCGTCTTCAATGACAAAGTCCCGACGGAGTGCAAAGTAACTTTCAGCGGATTAAACATTTGGTTTGACATGGTTCCCTACCCGGAAGCCGGATATGTAGGACTCTACGGATATCATGTGGAATCGATGGTACCGGAAACGGTGCAGCAAAAGCTTCGGATGGCAGGTTAACACCTGTTAGGCTGTTGGTTGGTTTGGAGGGAGCAGTTGGCTATATGCCGACTGTTCCTGTTTAATACCCTCCCATTAATTTGTAAGAAATGCAAGGTTTCCTGCAAGATCAATGTAAGACAATTTTACTTTTTACTCAACCGCGAGGCGGGGACTGCGTTTCAAACCCTATCCAACCTTCCAGCACCAGACCAACAAAAAAAAGAAAGAACACAGAAGAGAAAAAAATGAGCAGCCAGATCTTGAGTCAAAGTACCGCAGAGAAAAAAAGTACCCCCGGGAAGGAAAAGTACCAGTCAGTAATGTTAATCGATGACAATTCGCTTGATAATTTCATCAACAAAAAGATGATTGAGTCGAATGGATTCGCAGAGAATGTCGTTACTTACCAGGAAGCCAAGGAAGCATTAACCTTTTTGAAAACCGCCACCGAATCTACCTGGCCGGAAATCATATTCCTGGACATCATGATGCCGGAAATGGATGGTTTTATGTTTCTTGACGAATTCGAAAAACTGCCTGAAAACCAACGCATGAAAATTAAAATCGTCATGCTTTCCACTTCAGAGAGTTTCAGGGATTTGAACAGAGCCAACAAAAACCCGTTTGTGCGGAAATTCCTCAACAAGCCACTTACGCAGCAGGTTTTACAAGCTATTAACGTATAATCAGCGTTTCGATTTAAAGTACGCTGTTAACAGGGCCGCGCAATCTTCTGCCAACACACCACTTTTCACCTGGGTGGCAGGGTGCAGGACATGATCTCCACCAGAAACGGAAGAGTAGCCTCGTTTTTCATCACTGGCCCCATACACAATTCGGGAAATCTGTGTCCAGAAAGCGGCACCGGCACACATCAGGCAGGGCTCGAGTGTAACATACAAGGTACAATCTTTTAAATACTTCCCTCCCAATCCATTTGCTGCTGCTGTAAACGCCATCATTTCCGCATGGGCAGTAACATCATTTAGATGCTCTACCAGATTATGTCCGCGGGCAATGATTCTACCATTTGCAGTAATCACCGCTCCAATCGGCACTTCATCCCTTTCCAAGGCAACCTTCGCCTCCGAGAGTGCAGCACGCATGAAATATTCATCATCAAGTAACATGCTGCAAAGGTAAGCTTTTGAGAACGGGATACGATTCAACAACTGCCGGTAGTTTTACAAATTATCAATCCTGCCTCATTACTACCGTTCGTGAATCCAAACTTGATGGGCCGCAGATTTATTAGGATTTTTATGATTTGTTATGATAAACCGCCGCGATCGCTGCGAAACCTCCGCGATCGCCGCGTTTAAATATTAATTTTATGTGACTAAAATTTGACAACCTTCGACGAAACACTTTCCGAATCAGTAATAAGATTGACCAGATAAACCCCATTCGCCACCGCATTCATCGGTATCTCTCCCGTGACATACCCTCCCGCTATCACCTCCACCTTCTTCTCAAACACCAACCTCCCTTCCAAATCAAACAACCGCAAACTCCCCGTTCTCCCTTTGAGTTTGGAGGCGTTGACGTGAATCATATTCCACTCGCTATTATACCATGCCTGAAAAAACAACTCCTGCTCCGGTACATTATCCTCCACACCCACACTCAGCGTATCACAAGGCGAGCCCACCCAGGCACCGAGTTCGTAATCGGGGTTGTTGGGGAGGCCGTAATAAGTTCTGGCGCCACCTAGGTAAAAGCTGAAGGGTTGAAAATCGCAGGCGAGGCCAAGTGAATCGGGTTGGTTGATGACGGAGAGGTTGGAGTTTATGGTGAGTATGCTGTACTGGTATCCGGATAGGGCCCAAAATTTTCATCAAATGTGGAAATATAAATTTTATCGTCAGGTGCTTTAAGTATTGACCAAACACCCATATTCGGATCATTAAAAACACCTACGGCGACTTTGGAGTTAGCAATATTACTTGCTGTTAAATCATATTGCCAGATAGTAGATGGCTGCGTGCTAATTGAGGCTTCACAAACATATAAAAACCTTTCATTGGGTGAAAAGGCGCAACTTGTTAATACCAATGGAAATGGCCCGGGTCCCTCCGGTTGAATTGCAGTAAAAGAAGTAATCAGTCCGGTACATCTGTCAAAATCGCAGAGTTGAATTAAGCCTGCTATTGAAACCATTGCAAATTTGCTCCCATCAGTATTAAAAACTAAATGACCTAAGTTGGTTTTATGATCTAATCCAGTATTCTGGTTGAATGGCCCTGAAATACCCTTGAAGGGTCTTTTAAATAATAAAAGTATGCGTTAGTGGGAGTCGTTGCATTAGGTGCAAACCATCGCTGAAAAATCAACCACCAATCTCTGCCATTACCGTGGCGAACAGCCATCAAGGCATCAAATGCCGGAAGATTATTTAGCATTACATTTTTTTGGATGACAATTCCGCTATCATTATTTGCTTTGTAATTTGCTCTTGAATAATATAATCCGAAAGGGCCACTTGAAGTGACGCTGGCTGAAAAAATATAAAGCAAGGAATCATTGTCAGGGTTTGGAATTATCAATCGTTCATGATACCAACCTCCCCCATACATGTAATTCCCATTTTCCATCATTAAATGATATTTATTAATTGCTACACCGTTAACAGGAATCAAGAGGTCTTTACGATATACATAGCAAACAATACCGTTACTATCAGAAATTGAACTTACACACCCTCGTGCATCAATTGCAGATTTAAACTGTGTGATTGCACCTGTCGAATTCCAACTTATCCCTGCACTATCACCAAAAATCCAAGTGTTGTTATTAAACTGTGCGAACACCTTCCCGCCACCAAAAACCGCAGTCATCAAAAGCAAAGCGCAAAAGAAATTTTTCATCACAATAAAATTAGGGAATAACCTTGAAAAACCGGTCGGTCATTAAAATTCTGACTAGCCAATGCTGTAGGTTAACCGCATAGGCGCAAGGAATGCGCGGCGGACGCTTGGGTTTATCATTATAACATCATTTAACCCCAAAGCCGGTAGCTGGAAGTGAGGGAGGCGTCGCTCCCCATCACGAGCAAAAGTCTAATTCTCCGAAGGAGACTTCCGCAAGCAATGGGGAGTAGCAGCTCCTCACAAAAGCAAAAAATACTTTTGATATACAAATAGCTGTAAATCAGCAACAACACTTTGAACTTTCTACTGTTAAGAACTCCGGACTACGGGCTAATTTTTCGTTGTTTTAAAGGGCACCCTTTCTCTACTTTTGAGACGTGGCAAAAAAACAGACATTTACCTTAGACTTTAAGCCGGATTATGATTTCCTGCTCTTAGGGATTTTCTGTGCCTATCGCGATTATAAATTATGTGCTGAACTTAACCGGTATTTACTCTACAATTTTGAAAAACTTCCGGATCTGGAAATAAAGCCGGATAACAAGGGGACCACTTGTCTCTTTCCTTACTTTTTTTATTTAAACGAAGATGAAGAGGAAGTGTATCTGATCTCCAATAAAGGAAATAAATATTATTTTATTCCCGAGTTGAAACAATGCGATTATTTTTTGGTTATTAAAAATTATAGCCGATATACCACCATTGAAGAACTCGAACGTAAAATCCGATTTATAAGTTTAGTGAGCAGTACCTTTGAAATTGAACCGTCCGGATTAAAATCGGCGGAAAACTTTCTCTATCTGGAACCCTATATTGACAAAGACGGGGAAAAACCAAAACTCCCACCAGTAAAATGATCATCAACCGATACAATCGAACTAAGATAGTTGCCACCATTGGTCCTGCCAGCATTAACGAGGAAACTCTTGAAAAAATGATTTTTGCCGGGATGGATGTCTGTAGAATTAACAGCTCTCATGGTGATTATGCCATGATGGAAAAAATCATCCACACCATCCGTGATCTCAACAAAAAACTAAATGCACATATCGCCATTTTATTCGACCTGCAAGGACCGAAAATTCGTATCGGCGACTTGCTCGAGAAAGATATCGTATTGAAAAACGGAGATGAGCTTTTATTAAACCATCATGAGGTGCCGGGCAGCAGCACGGAGGTTTTTATAAAATATCCGCACTTTTATCAGGATGTAAAAATCGGTGATACCGTGCTGGTGGATGATGGCAAAATTGAATTAGAAGTGACTGAAATTTTACCGGATGAAAAAGTAAAAACAAAAGTCATCCATGGCGGACCTTTGAGCAGCAGAAAAGGTGTTAACCTTCCCAATACGCTGATCTCACTGCCGAGCCTTACCGAAAAAGACCGAAATGACCTCGATTTTGCATTAAAGCACGATGTAGAATGGATCGGTCTCTCGTTTGTGCGAAAACCGGAAGATGTGATTGAGTTGAAGAACATCATCAAGTCCCGTAACAGCATGACACGGGTCATTGCCAAGATTGAAAAACCGGAAGCGGTGCTGAATATCGATGCCATCATTCAGGTGAGTGATGGGGTGATGGTGGCCCGCGGAGATCTGGGTGTAGAGATGGCGATGGAAAAAGTGCCGGTGATACAGAAGTCCATCGTAAAAAAATGCAATGCAGCGGCCAAGCCGGTGATCATTGCTACCCAAATGATGGAAAGCATGATTGTAAATTACCGTCCCACACGTGCCGAAGCCAACGATGTGGGCAATGCTGTTTTCGACGGCGCCGACGCGTTGATGCTGAGTGCTGAAACCTCTGTGGGTGTATTTCCTGTTGAGACGGTGAGCGCGATGCAAGGCATCATCAGTGAAGTGGAAGATCAGGACTCCATTTATTTCCGTGAACATGCGCCTGCCAATGATTCCCCGAATTTCATTCCGGAAAACATCTGCTATATCTCTGCCGTGATGGCCAAGCAAACCGATGCTTCCGCTATAGTGGCCATGACGCATTCCGGTACCACTGCTTTTAAGATAGCCGCTCACCGGCCAAAAGCCTTCATCTATATCTTCACCGACAATCGTCCACTGCTCAACACCCTGAATCTGGTATGGGGCATTCGGGGCTTTTACTATGATAAGTATGAAAGTACAGATGTCACTATTTCGGATATTAAAAAATACCTTGTCGACAAAGAGCTGGTTCAGCAAGGACATTATATCATACATATTGCGAGTACCCCCCTTCAGGAACGATCAACCGCTAACACTATAAAACTCACCAAAATCGAATAACTGTCCTGGCAATTTTAGATGACTTATTGTGCCCGGTTGTTCATCCTGTTCCATTCCCTTGTATACCTGTTTCTTAATAAAAAAAGAGGACTCCCCTTTCCGGGTTTAAGAATAAAATATACCTTAGTCCTCTCTAATTTAACACTATGAATCTTTCTCTTCTAAAACTTATTTGCGAAACACCGGGCGCACCGGGGCATGAAAACCGTATTCGTGAAATCGTACAAAAAGAAGTAAAGTCACTTGCAGATGAAGTGAGCATCGACAAGATGGGCAATCTGACGGCTATCCGCAGAGGAAAGGACCGCACCAAAGTGATGGCGGCGGCACATATGGATGAGATTGGTTTTATCGTGACTCATATTGATGACAAGGGCTTTCTACGCTTTCATACATTAGGTGGATTCGATCCAAAAACATTGACAGCTCAACGCGTCATCGTACATGGGAAGGAAGATGTGGTTGGAGTCATGGGATCCAAACCGATACATTTAATGACGCCGGAAGAACGAAACAAAGCACCACAAATACAGGATTATTTTATTGACCTCGGACTCCCAAAAGCGAAAGTGAACAAGATCATTTCTGTTGGAGATCCGGTCACCCGCCAGCGGGAATTGATTGAAATGGGAAATTGCGTCAACTGCAAATCCATTGACAACCGCGTTTCTGTTTTTATATTGATAGAAGCATTGAGGAAGCTGAAGGGGAATATTCCCTATGATTTCTATGCCAGTTTCACGGTCCAGGAAGAGGTCGGATTGCGGGGCGCATCGGTGGCCGCACATCATATTGAGCCTGATTTCGGCATCAACCTCGACACCACCATCGCCTTTGATACTCCCGGAGCACGTCCGCAGGAAATGGTGACGGAATTGGGCAAAGGAGCCGGCATAAAAATTATGGATTCCAGCACCATTTGTGATACCCGAATGGTGGATTTCTTAAGAAAAACCGCCGACAAGCATAAAATCAAATGGCAATCGGAGATTTTGCCTGCCGGGGGCACTGATACAGCAGGACTTCAGCGCAATGGAAAAACCGGAGCTATTGCCGGTGCTATCAGCATTCCTACCCGACATATTCATCAGGCCATAGAAATGGCAGATAAAAGTGATATTCAATGCTGTATTGACCTTTTGGCACATAGCTTAAAGGATATCCATTCTTATAATTGGAAAGTCTGGAAATAAGTTGTCGGTTTTTGATCAATTTCCACCCTATTTACTCAGTTTAAGGACCTGTTAAAAACAGACGTTACAACATTGTTCTTCAGCGTCGGAAGTGCCCATTTTTAAAACTTTTTTTATTCCTGTAATCTTTTAACGAAAAGAGTGACTTCTGTAAATAGTTTTCCTTAATTTTCCCGAAAATCTGTAACGAAAGCGATCGCAAATTCGTATATTTTCAGAGTGACCAACATGAAAAAGAAAATTCCATACCTCACGGCCCTGCTTGTCGTCGTAATTCTTCTACGTTTTTCGTTTCCGGGAAAAACGAGTAACCCCTTTCATTCACCAGAAGAAATATCCTTTTTCAAATCCTATATGCAAACCCCACTTGATTCGGGAGAGTATTTTTCACTTCCACAAAATTGCAAGGGCTGCCATGGGTTTGATTCTCTTGGAGCAGCCAATGTGGACCTCAACGGAATGGATGTAAATCTCTATGACGATTGGGAAACTTCCATGATGGGACTTGCGGCTGTTGATCCCTTCTGGAGAGCTAAGGTGAGTCACGAAGTATTGGTGAATCCCTCGCATGCGAATGAGCTTCAAAATTTATGCACGAAATGCCATGCCCCACTCGGACATTACACGGCTTTCTACAAAGGACAACCTCACTATACGCTGGCTGATCTTGCGATTGACTCGCTCGGGCAATCGGGAGTTTCCTGTCATAGTTGCCATGGAATAAAAGATTCTTCCAGTCTTGGTGTTTTGTTTACAGGACAGATTCCTTACGATACCAATCGCGTAGTTTACGGTCCGTTTCCGGGTCCATTTATCGGGCCTATGCAATTGTATGTTTCGCTATTGCCTTCTTACGGTCCTCCATTTATCAGAGAGCAAATCCTGTTCTCCCTGTCACACTTTAATTTCAAATACAGTGGATCTCACCGGAACTCCAACCGGAGGTAGTTTTGTAGAGCAGGCCACGTATCATGAGTATCTTAATTCTGATTATCCCACAGGACAGCAAATGACCTGTCAGACTTGCCATATGCCCAAAATTGAAGATCCGATAAAGATCGCGAACGGATACGTTTCATTGTTGGGAAGAACGCCATTTAACCTCCACACTTTTGCAGGAGCCAATACGTTCATGGTTCAATTGATAAAAGACAATAAAATCAGTCTGGGAGTAACTGCACCTGATAAAAATTTCGATTCCACACTCAAAGCAAATACCACTTTGTTACGAGAGCAAACGCTCGACCTTGTTTCAACCTATGACTCTGCTGTAGGAGACACGGCTTATTTTAACATCAGCCTACTCAATAAAGCCGGACATAAATTTCCGAGTGGATATCCCTCCAGAAGAGCCGTTCTTCAATTCATCGTATTGAAAGCAAATGGAGACACTTTATTTTCTTCAGGAATATTCGACAGTAATTTTGAAGTGGCCAATATTGACACCATACTGGAGCCGCATCATGATGTGATCAGGAGCAGCAGCCGTACGCAGGTTTATGAAATGGTGATGGGAGATGTAAATGGCGACCGGACAACGGTTTTAGAAAGAGCGGCCGTACAACTCAAAGACAATCGACTTCCACCTTTGGGCTTCACCACCTTACATCCTGTATACGATACCTGCAAAATTGTGGGTGACGCAGAATTTGATTCCGACTTCAATAAAATTTCAGGAATCGAAGGTAGTGGTGCTGATATCGTGCATTATCATGTTCCTTTAGATGGATATATCGGCGACCTTACGGTTTATGCCAATGTGTATTACCAGACCTTACCACCGGCCTTTCTTTCAGAGATGCAGCAATTCAGCTCGGCAGAAATCGATACTTTTCTGAACATGTATGCCAATGCCAATAAAAACCCCATCTTAATTGCATCCGATACGTTAAACAATATTAACATTCCGGTAGGTATTGCTTCCACAACATCTCCTGCAGCGATAAAGATCTGGCCAAATCCAACGAAAGACGGCATTGTCCATATTGAATCATCCACCTTAAACGTTGAAATAGAATGCTTTAAAGCAAATGGAGAAAGAGTATTGGCTCCCTTCAGGAACTCAACAAAAAGGTTTAACTTGACACTCCCTGACCAGCCGGGTATTTATTATCTTGTCTTCAGAAAAGGCAATGAAAAAACCCTGAAAAAAGTAATCAAATATTAAACAGAAATCCGAAACAATATACTCCTTAAATGAAAAAACTCTATTCACTCCTCTTTGTAACTTCACTATTGATATCCACAGGTATCAATGCTCAGGTTACATTCAAGAATCAAAATGTCAAGCTGACCAATGGCACCATAAAAAGTGGTAATTGTCTGGCTGTAGTTGACTGGAATTTTGATGGACTTGACGACATTATCCGCCTGGACGATGGCAGAATCTGCTATGTAGACGTGCAGCGCACCAACAATCAATTTCAAACCATTTATCTCGGAACCTTTAGTTCATCCGCAGGCTGGGCATGGGGTATGGCTGTTGCCGATTTAGATCACAATGGATTTATGGATGTAGCGGCAGGTGCTTATGGACCGGCTGTGCGGATATTAATGACAGATAACACCGGAACTACCGCTACACTTGTCAGCATACCCAACTCCAGTTTCTTTGTACAAAACATGACCTTCGCTGACTTCGACAACAACGGATGGGTTGATCTTTTCGTTTGTGATGACAATGCCATGAGTCATGTTTACATCAACAATGGAACAGGTACCTTAGTTGAATCATTCACTACAATAAATTTTGATGTCACCGGAACAGATGATAGCGGAAACTATGGCAGTGTCTGGACTGATTTTGATAACGACGGCGACCTTGATTTATACATTGCCAAGTGCAAGCAGGGTGTAACAAATCCTGCTGATGGCAGAAGGATCAATGTCATGTTTGTCAATGACGGCAATAATAACTTTACAGAAGATGCCGCTGCGTATAATATCAATGTCGGCTGGCAAACCTGGACAGCTTCCTTCGGAGATATTGACAATGATGGTGATTTAGATTTATTAGTCACCAATCACGATCATGCCAGTCAGATTCTTGAAAATGACGGTACCGGACATTATACCGACATTACTGCCAATAGTGGTTTTAATGTTTCTGATATCACTCCTGTTGAAAGCACGATGGAGGATTTTGACAACGATGGATTTGTAGATTTACTTATTGCCGGTTCCTCTAACCGCTATTTCCACAATAACGGAAATAAAACATTTACAAAAATCGAAGGGCTGTTTAATACCAATGACATGCTTTCTTTTGCAACCGGAGATTTAAATCACGATGGATTAATTGACCTGTACACCAGCTATGGGGATGCCTACAACAATCCTTCTAATATTGATGATGTGTTATGGATGAACAACACCCGCAACAACAATCATTTTATTACCATCAATTTACTTGGCACGATCAGTAATAAAGGTGCTATCGGAGCCAGAGCATTAATTTATGGATCATGGGGAACACAGATTCGCGAAGTAAGAGCCGGTGATAACTATGGAACAACAAATACAGCCATGTTACATTTCGGTCTTGGCACTTCTACCACCATTGATTCCATTGTAGTAAAGTTCCCCAGCGGAATTACGACAACAGTAATTAATCCACAAGTGGATCAGTTCATGACGATCATTGAAAATGATTGTGTTTCTCCTGTAGCAAGTGTCACTTATAGTCAGACAAACAATGTAATTTGCACAGGGACTACAGAAACGCTTACCGCCACTACTGCCGGTTTAGGTTATTTATGGAATGATGGAAGCACGTTACAAACGCTAAACATTACAGCAGGTGGTGAATATAATGTAGAAGTCAGCGCAGCAGGAAATAATTGTAAAGCCATCTCCCCTACATTTATCATTGAACAGGATCCTGATCAAACACCTGTAATTACAGCCACCGGTGAAACAGAATTTTGCAATGGCAGTTCAATAACTTTGCAATCACAAACCTATGGTGCAAGTAGTTTTACCTGGTCAAATGGTGACTTCACGCCGTTTACTACTATTACACAAACCGGTGTCTACACATTAACCATACAGGGATTCTGTGCGCAATTTACCTCTACGCCCATTTCTGTGACTGTACATGTAGTACCTGACCCAACAACCAATAATGTGACAATACAAGGTCCCGGATCAGCCACATTAAATGCAACAGGAACGGTGATCAACTGGTATGATTCATTGAATGCAACTACACCTATTTTTACAGGACCCACTTTTACCACACCCGTACTTACTGCACAAACAAACTACTGGGTAGACAACTCTGAAAAATATAATGCCGGAACATTTAATACAGGATTATTTGTACCATCAGGCAATACCCAATTCAGTGCGAACACGACCAATGCACGCATGTTCTTTGATGTGATTAAACCCTGCACACTTAAAACGGCTAAAGTGTATACTGATACTCCGGGCTTGCGCAGAATAGAATTAAGAAACAGCGCGGATAGTTTACTGCAATTTATGGATGTAACCATTGCTCCGGATTCTCAGGTGATTACATTAGATTTCGTATTAAGTCCGGGTACAGACTATTATTTAACTACGGATGCCACTTTCAATCAGGCCATCCCGGGTTGGGGAAATATTTCACCACGACTGAAAAGAAATTCAGTTGGTGTGAGTTATCCCTATTCCATTCCCGATGCGATTAATTTAACCGGCAATAATTTCGGAGGTCAGTATTATTACTACTTCTACGACATCAGTGTAGAGAAGACCGGATTAACCTGCACCAGTAACAAAGTTCAGGTGACGGTTGATATCAGCACTACAGGTCTGCAGAGTATTGATGCCTCAGGCATTCAACTCTTCCCGAATCCTGCGAACGAAATCCTCAACATCCATCTCCAGCAGCCGGGAGAGGTACTTGTCAACCTATATGATGCAACAGGAAGAAGGGTGTCCAACAATACGTTCAACAATTTGCAAAACACGTTATCGCTATCCGGATTACAACCGGGAGTCTATACGGTTGAGTTAATGAAATCCGGAAATCGTTACCAGCAAAAATTGATTAAGTACTAAATAGTAGTTAAGGTTAAAAACATCAGGGGAGACTAAACATCTCCCCTTTTTTTATGGATAGAAATCTTATGCGATTGTTCCTGATTTAAGCACTGGAGTTAGAAGGCTAATTTCAAGAGAAAATTTTGTGCAAAAAAAAAGAAAAGAAATAACGTCGGAGTGAAGATGATTATTTCTTCGTCATAAGCCCTGTAGGGGCGGTATCTCTGTAACCGACAAACTCGCCTTTCCTTTCAACCGCCGGCAGCCGACCAAGGTCGGCTGCCGGCATAGGGGGAGAAGATGATATTCTTATTTACAGAGATACCGCCCCTACAGGGCTTGTACATCGAAGAGCTCATATCAGGTCTCAGGTAAGACTTATCAAGCGTGTTATACCATAAGACACTTCTAATTTACAGCATCATACTGATTTTCTAATACTAGTAAAACCATCTGTTTTTTCTGTGGAACTAAGGAATATTAGTTAAGGTTAAATGCATCAGGGGAGATTAAAAATCCCGCCATTTTTCATTGGTAGAAATCTATTGCTATTAATAGAAACACTACTCTACCCATTCGCCCGTATGGCTTCCACCGGATCGAGACGAGAAGCAGAAGCGGCGGGAAATAATCCGCTGATGACTCCGATGATAGCAGAGACGCTCAATCCCATTATCACATTCTTCAATGACAATGACATCTCAAAACCGGAGCCACTTGCCAGGAGGGTCACGAAGTACACCAGCAGCAGACCCAGCACGCCGCCGAAGAGGCAAAGGATAACAGCTTCAGTGAGGTACTGAACGAGTATAAAATAGTTTTTAGCTCCCAGTGATTTTTGAATACCGATGATGGGAGTCCGTTCCCGCACTGATACAAACATAATATTAGCAATACCAAAACCACCCACGAGAATACTAAAGCCCCCAATGATTCCACCCACCAATGAAATCACATCAAACAACTGACCCACCTGAGCGGAAAGCAATTTCGTTTCATTCAATGCAAAATCATCTTCTTCTACGGGACGCAATCGTCGGATCGCCCGCATATGCCCTTTCAATTCGTCGATAAGTTCCGCGTTGGTCACATTCGGTTTTGCTTTCACCATGATCATCGGTCCGGAGCGATCGGTGCGGATATCAATAAACTTACGGCCATAATTCACGGGAAGCACTACTGATTTATCATGACTATTCCCGATCATACTCTCGCCTTCTTTGGCAAACACGCCTACAATTTTAGCTTTGCGCCCCTTCACGGTGATCGGTTTATCCAATGCAGAAATAGAAGGATATAAATTGGCAGCCACTTCAAAGCCCACTAACGCCACCGGATAACCGCCATTCGATTCCGCTTCCGTAAAATACCGGCCATCGTACAAATCAAATCCTGAAATTTTTTCATAATCATGACTCACCAGGCTGACATCACAATTCTCCACCACATTCCCTTCCCACTTTAAAGTCTGGCCATTTAAAAAAGCCATAAACGCCATATTCTCTGCCAGCTGAGAGCGATCCTTTAATTGCGTCAACTCATCGATGGTGGGAAGCGGGCGTTGCCAGTACTTCCACCAGGGGTAGTCGCCACCAAAAGCCCATGGCCATTTCTGCACATAAACGGTATTATTTCCTAATTTTTCTACGCTTCCCTTCACACTATTTTCCATGCTATCCACGGCGGTGAAGACCGTGATAATTGCAAAGATGCCGATCGTCACACCCAGCAATGATAAAAACGTACGCAGTTTATTTACAACCAACGCATGCCATGCCATGATGATACTCTCTCTGATCAATCTTAAAATCAACATACGATTATTCTTCTTGCAAGTGAGTTTATTTATGGAAGTCCGCCACTTTATTAAGTCGGGTATTCCGCGACGCTAAGTTAAGCGAAGGAAGTCTTCTTCCGGGTCATGGTGCCCTAAAATGCAGATTTTTCTTTCCGGACGGTATGGAATTCCTGTCGGCACTACATCTACCTTCAAAATTCTTCCATATGCTCACAACAATAAGATCGGGAACTTCCCGATGGATTGCTGATTACAGCTCCGACGCAAGACATTATCAACTCACCTTCTTATTCATCTTTCTCCTGACCGGACTTTTCGCCCTCAACTGGTCGATGCCGGGATGGCAAATTCCCCTAACATTCCTGATAGCATTAACGACACAACTGGCCGGTATCCTTCTCCTTCGACTGCCCATTCACTCCTTAAAAAGTGCGTTGATCACCTCTTTTAGCTTATGTCTGCTGTTTCGGAGCGATCAAACCACAGTAGTAATTCTGGCCGCATTTATCGCTATTTCGTCAAAGTTCTTTTTCAAAACCAATGGTAAGCACTTCTTCAATCCGGCCAACGTAGGCATATGCGCCACCATCTTAATAACCGGTCAGGGGTGGATATCACCCGGGCAATGGGGAAGTGAAGGCATTTGGTTATTCTTAGTAGGCATCCTGGGTTTTCTTGTTGTCACCCGAGCCAACCGACTGGAGTTAGCGTTAAGTTTTATCGCCGCTTATGGAGGAGCTTTTCTGATACGAATGCTCTTATGGCAAAACTGGCCGGTGGATGCCCTGACACATTTATTTACCAGCGGATCGTTGTTACTCTTCACTTTTTTTATGATTACCGATCCGGCCTCTACTCCTTCCCATAAAATTGTACGCATAATCTGGGCTTTTTCCGTCGGACTTCTCGCCTTCTATTTACAAGCCTACCATTGGGTCAACGGATCACCGTTATGGGCCTTATTTCTGCTTTCGCCTTTGACATCTGTACTGGATTATTTCTTCAAGGGCGAGCGATGGACCTGGCAGGATCGGATACCGGAGAAAATTACCACAGCCCCTGCTTTATAACTCTTAACAAAACACATCTAAAAATAAATCTATCATGAATAAAAAAAACCTCCTATTGGCATTGCTGTTCCTCCTCACACAACAGCAGGTGCAAGCCTTTTGCGGCTTCTATGTTGCAAGAGCAGATGCAAAATTATTTAACAAAACCTCACAAGTCATCCTCGTGAGAAACGGAGACCGAAGCACAATAACTATGAGTTCCGATTTCCAGGGCAATGTTTCTGATTTCGCCATGGTGATTCCTGTTCCAACAGTACTACAGCGAGAAGATATCAAAGTGGTGGAGCGACGCATTTTCGATCAGTTTGATGCTTACTCCGGGCCCCGACTGGTAGAGTACCATGACCAGGGACCATGCCAGCGCATGTACTTGAACGAGAGCGTACAGGCAGCGGCTACCATGAAGAGCAGAGCTCCTGTAAGTGACAGCGAGATGTCGAGAGAAGAAGACATGTATAGAGTAGCTGTGGTGGCACGATATACCGTTGGAGAATATGACATACAAATTCTCAACGCACAGGAATCAGGAGGATTGGAGAGATGGTTAAATGATCATGGGTATAAAATTCCGGATGGAGCCCGTGAAGTACTGGAACCTTATATCAAAAGCAATATGAAATTCTTTGTGGTAAAAGTAAATCTGGAAGAGCAGCAGCGCTTGTCGAGTCAGATTCTGCGACCATTGCAAATCAGTTTCAATTCGCCCAAGTTCATGCTTCCGATTCGTTTAGGGATGGCGAATGGAGAAGGGAATCAGGACATGATCATCTATGCATTTTCACAAAAAGGAAGAATAGAAACCAGTAACTACCGCACGGTAAAAATGCCCAGCGACCGTAATGTTCCGATATTTATTAAAGATCATTTCGGAAAGTTCTATACGGATCTGTATAAAGAGAATATTCGCAGGGAAGGTTACGACAATATATTTCTTGAATATGCCTGGGACCTCAGCGGACAAAATTCAGTGAAGTGCGATCCTTGCCCGAGTCAGCCGCCTCTATACAATGAAATAACCGAAGCGGGAGTGAACTGGTTACAATCGGGAGGATGGAGCGGCTATACGGGACAGTTATTCTTCACCCGATTGCACGTGACGTATAACAGAAGAGACTTTCCTCAAGACCTTATCTTTCAGGAAACTCCTAACCGGGAACAATTTCAATGTCGCTATATCTTAAATCATCCGGCACCTTACATCAATGATTGTCCGGAATGGGGATCCTATCAGGAGCAAAAAATTCAAAGCAGGAAAAACGAGTTAAGAGAACTGGCAACACTCACCGGTTGGGATGTGAGCCGGTACAGGGAATATCCGTCTTATTTTCAGGGGTACAGGGCACCGCAACCTCCGGATGGCAAGACAGGATCAATTCATCAAGAGAATAAAAATCAAAAAACAAAACCTTTCCGTCCACAACCGACTGAGCTTGTGCCGTCTGAAAATGATCCGATTGGAAGTAACGATGTGAAATTACCCGATTCCATTGCAGCCATCAGTCAGGATGATTTCGTCATGCAGGATGAATCCGAACAGGGGGAGAAAAAAGATCTATCCTATGGCTTTGTTGCCCTCGCTGCGATTACAGGATTATTCCTCATGCACAGGAAAAAGCCGTAGTGACAGGTCGCGACCTGTCATGACGGGCCGGTGGGGTGGTCGCGGTGACAGGTCGGGTGGTAGTGACAGGTCGGGTAGTAGTGACAGGTCGGGTGGTAGTGACAGGTCGCGACCTGTCTTTACCAGAGACAGGTCGTAGTGACAGGTCGCGACCTGTCATGACGGGCAGGTCGGTCCGTAGTAGAGACAGGTCGCGACCTGTCATTACCAGAGACAGGTCGGGTGATAGAGACAGGTCGCGACCTGTCACTACTACCAGATATTCACCCGAAGGCTATCCGGACGAAACATCGGATCACCTTCTTTTATATTGAAAGCTTTGTGGAATTCGGGGATATTGGCGAGGGGTCCATTGATACGAAGGAAATTCGGAGCATGAACATCCGTCATGATGCGCATCGCTAATGTCTCATCGCGCATATGTCCTAACCAACTCAGTGCATAGCCGAGGAAATAACGCTGATCAGGAGTCATGCCATTGATGAGTTTACCGGATTTATACTGTTCCGTTTTCTTGAATGCTTCATAGCCGAGTACAACGCCACCGAGGTCGGCAATATTTTCACCTTGAGTAGCTTCGCCGTTTACAGTTAAACTATCTAACACTTTAAATTCATCAAATTGCTTCACAATCAGCTTAGCTCTTTTATTGAATTCCATCTCGTCATTTGAATTCCACCAGTTACGCAAATTTCCTTTCTCATCAAACTGCCGCCCCTGATCATCAAAGCCATGGGTAAGTTCATGACCGATTGTCGATGCACCTGCATAACCATATATAATCGCATCATCTGCCAATGAATCCGCAAGACCCGGAATAATAAATATAGCAGCCGGCAATACGATTTCATTATTGGAAGGATTGTAATAGGCATTGTACGTCTGAGGAGTCATTCCCCATTCTGTACGATCCACGGGCTTACCCAATTTCGCTACTTCATAATCATGAGCCCAGACATGGCTTCGCAAAATATTCCCGGCGTAATTATTCCTTTCTATTTGCAGCGCGGAATAATCCTTCCACTTATCCGGATAAGCGACTTTCGTTGTAATTGAATTCAACTTCACCAACGCCTTTTGCTTTGTAGAATCCGACATCCAACTCAACATATTTATACGATCCCGATATGCTTCAAGAATATTATTGGTAAGATCCTGATAACGTTGTTTAAATGCAGGAGAAACATATTCCTGAACATACAATTGTCCGAGCAGATCACCTATAGAATTTTCCACTTCAACCACTACTCTCTTCCATCTCGGACGTTGTTCTTTGACTCCACTCAATACCGTGCGATAAAACTTGAAATTCTGATCATCAAATGGCTTACTGAGATAGGCCGCAAAAGTATTTACCAGTTGCCAGCGCAGATACACTTTCCAGTCTTCGATGGGATAGGCTTTCAAACTCTTCTCTACCTCACGGAAAAATTCAGGTTGACCGACGATCACGGAATCTACATTTTTAATATGCATCCCTTCTAACATCGACTTCCAGTCAATGGAAGGAGTCAGGGAATTCAATCCATCGACCTGCATTTTATTGTAATTCAAATACGGATCACGGAGGTCTTCGAGTTTTCTGGAAGCTTTTGCAAGCGTAGTTTCAATTTTCATGATAGTAGCAGCATTCGACTTAGCCTTTACACTATCTTCTCCCATTAACTTAAACATGGCGGCCAGATGAAGTACATATTCATTACGGATCATCTTAGTCCGGCTATCAGTATTAAAATAATAGTCGCGGTCCGGTAAGCCAATTCCGCCCTGATAAAAATGCAGCGCCTGTTGTTCACTGGCTTTCTCATCCTGAAAAATATATGCACCGAAAACAGGCCCAACACCATAGGTCTGATGCAGCGCAATCACCTCTCCAAGCGACTTCAAATCCTTTATCGCATCTATGCGTTGCAAGTCGGCATTCAAAGGAGTAATACCTAATTTATCAATGGTAACGGTATCCATACCCGAAAAATAAAAATCGCCAATTTTTTGCTCGTTACTACCGGCTGCTGATTTCTTTTCTGCCGCTTCCTCACTCACTTTTCGCATGCGGTTATACGTCTCTTCCTGCACTAAACTCCAGATACCCCAGGAATTTTCAGCGGTGGGAATGGGATTATTCTTCAACCAGGTACCACAGGCATAACGGAAAAAGTCGTTGCCGGGAGAGAGACTGGTATCTCTGTTTTCCAATAATGGATCTGCAAAGGCGAGGGCCTCTTTATCTTTTTTAGGGCCGTTACAAGAGGTGAATAGTATTCCGACAATAGCAATACTTACCCATAGGTTTTTTTTCATAGTATCATTTAAGAGCGACCAAAGGTAATTCAAAACTTTAATCCTGAATCAGCAAGATCGCTTCGGCTGAAGAAAATACAGGTTGCTGACACGATTGATTCCTGCAAACATAAATACCAGTTTTTCCGGCAACAAAACGGTGCTCCAGCAAAGCGATGGAAGAAGAAGATACACCGGCTGCTATTACACTCGTTGGGAGATAATTCCGCAGTATTTCTCTTAATTTTATTGCAGCATCATCTCCGCAAATGGCGACTTCCGTGCCCTGTTCCAATTCCAAAAACACCCTCGCCCACCGGCTATGCCAGGGTGTAGCACGCACGACCTCGTCTTTCATCTGCACCAGCATCTTCCTGTACAATGTTTCCATTCATATATCACCATTAATCCCCGACAAACCCAGCAAATTATGCGACATAACAGCATTCGAAGAAGGAATAACATTATCCTGCACTTCGTGTTTTCGGGCAATTAATTTTTCAGCTCTTGAAGAAGTAAACCAAAACAAACCGGAATCTTTGTCATGAAACTCTTCCATCGTCGTTTGTGTAAGACGAGAGGCCAACTCCAGGTAAGAAGTTTCCATTGTCACCGAATAAAGCGAAATAAATGCATCAATGACAAAAGCATAATCTTCCAGAAATCCATCAACTGTAGCCATCACTTCTCCATTCACTTCCTTCGCACTATGCAGTAAGTGCGCATCGTTCTTCAGGAAGACCTTCTCTATAAACGATGCAGCATTGATCGCAGCGTTTAGATATTCTTCCTTCTGCAATGCCGCATACCCATCGAGATACCCGGAAATCATGAGGGCATTCCAGGAACAGAGCATTTTATTATCCAGTCCGGGACGCACTCTGCCGGAACGCCGCTGAAATAATTTTTCTTTGATCGTGAAAATACGTATATTCAATTCGGATAAACTCAAACCAAAACGTCCGGCAATTTCTTCATCGCTATTCTTCCGAAGTGGAATATATACATCATGTTCCCAATAGCCCTGCTCATTAAAATTAAAATATTCGCTTGCCAACTTAAAATCATCTCCGGTTACCTCCTGCACTTCATCGATCGTCCAGCAATAAAACTTTCCTTCTACTCCTTCACTATCTGCATCAAGCGCTGAATAAAATCCACCGGTTACCGAGGTCATTTCGCGCGCGATAAATTCCAGTGTCTCTGTGATAATATCCTGATACAATTTATTTCCTGTCAGTTTAAAGGCATCTGAATAAAGCGAGACCATCTGCGCATTGTCGTAGAGCATCTTTTCAAAATGCGGTACCTTCCAGGTCATGTCTGTACTATAGCGGGTAAAACCTCCTCCCACCTGATCATAAATACCACCGAATGCCATTTTACTCAATGTCATCTTCACATAATCTATAGCATCTGCATCTTTCCGTATAAATGCTGCTGCCATTAAATAGCGATAACTATCGGGAAGTGGAAACTTCGGCGCACGCAACATACCTCCTTCTTCCCTATCCCATTGTTTCGCCCAACGTTGAAGCAGTTCCGCATGGTCAGGAAAAGAACGATCGGCATTATCCGGTACCAGAACAACTTTACTGATCTTATTCACACCTTCCGTCAGTTCGTTGGCATACTCCGTACACTTGTCGGGATCATTTCGAAAAAAAGCGGCAACCTTCAGCAAACTGGTTCGCCATTGTTCCTTTGGAAAGTAAGTACCTCCATAAATAGGACGCTGATCGGGCAGGGTGATCACATTCAAAGGCCATCCCCCTCTACTCGTCATCAACTGTACGGCATCCATATAAATCTGATCGATATCCGGACGTTCTTCGCGATCGACTTTAATACATACGAAGGACTTATTCATCACAGTCGCCACTTCTTCGTCTTCAAAACTTTCATGCTCCATCACATGACACCAGTGACAGGCGGAATAACCAATACTCACAATAATGAGTTTATTCTCCTCCCGCGCTTTATTCAGGGCTTCCTCCCCCCAGGGAAACCATTGCACCGGATTATACGCATGCTGGAGCAGGTAGGGAGATGTGGAATGAATAAGCGCATTCGGAATTTTCATTCTGTATAGGGGTTAGCGAGGGTTAAAACAATCGGAGGATTCAATTATCAAGACCTTTCTTCTTCCGCCATAAAAACATAAATCCAACTCCCAGAATAATACCCACTGAAAAAACAATATTGGTCAATAAGGAATGAGTATCCTGTGTTGTCAGTTCACCACCACCTCGACGTAATTTATAAATTCCATAGGAGAGTACTGAACCACCTCCTACTGAGAGGAGAACGATAATAACACGACGGAGAGGAGACATGGGAGGGAGGGATATACGGTTGGGATACTGTTGATATACTGTTGATATACTGTTGGGTGATGGTTGGGAGATGGTTGGGAGACGGTTGATATACTGTTGGGAGACGGTTGATATACTTTTTGGATACGGTTGATATATTGTTGGGATACGATTGGGATGCGGTTGATATACTGTTGGGAGACGGTTGATATACTGATGAGAGATGGTTGGGCTACTGTTGGGATACAGTTTAATGAACCGATTTCAATTTGCGATGATGAGGTAATAATTTTTCTTGCCTTTTTGGATGAGCAGATATTTATTTTGCAGGAGATCAGTGGCTGTTTGTTGTGCATTGGGATCACTGACTTTTTGTTTATTGATACTCACACCACCGCTTTGCACCAACTTCCTTGCTTCACCGCGAGAGGGAAATATACCGGATTTATCAGCGAGCAGATCCAAAAGAGCGATGCCGGCTTCCAAATCTGACTTTGAAATATTGACTTGAGGGACTCCTTCGAAAACACTGAGCAGGGTATCTTCATCCAATTTGCTTAGCGCTTCTGTTGGTGCATTTCCAAAGAGAATCTCAGAGGCTTCCATTGCTGCATTATAATCCTCTTCACTGTGCACTCGTATCGTGACTTCTTTAGCGATGGCTTTCTGCAACAGGCGAAGATGCGGTGATTGATCATGGGCAGATTCCAGGGCTTCCACCTCTGCCTTAGTCATAGTAGTAAAAATGCGGATATAATTTTTACTGTCTTCGTCAGAGCTATTCATCCAGAACTGATAAAATTTATAGGGAGATGTTCTTGCAGGATCAAGCCAGATATTTCCACCTTCCGTTTTTCCGAATTTAGTTCCATCGGCTTTTTTTATCAGCGGAGTGGTTAAGGCGAACGCTTCGCCGCCTTCCATTCTCCGGATCAGTTCAGTGCCGGTAGTAATATTCCCCCATTGATCAGAACCGCCCATCTGTAATTTCATATCCAGATGCTTCCACAGGTAGTAAAAGTCATATCCCTGCACCAACTGATAGCTGAACTCTGTAAACGAAATACCGGTCTCCATTCTGCGCTGGACACTGTCCTTCGCCATCATATAATTAATAGTAATATGCTTGCCTACATCTCTGATAAAATCAAGAAAGGAAAAGTTTTTAAATAAGTATTAGTTATTAACGATCATCGCCTGAGATGGTCCGGCAGAGAAATCAAGAAATTTTTCAAGTTGTTTGCGCTGGGCATTCAGATTAATTTGCAACTGTTCTTCATTCAGCAAATTCCTTTCAGCGGATTTACCGGAAGGATCACCTACCATTCCGGTAGCACCTCCCACCAAGGCAACCGGCTGATGACCACAGCGTTGGAAATGCAACAAGGTCATTACCTGTACCAGATTCCTACACCCAGTGAATCTGCAGTTGGATCAAATCCAATATAGCCTTTTACAGGTCCTTTGCTGAGCATTTCCTCAGTACCCGGCATGATGTCCTGCAGCATCCCCCGCCATTTCAGTTCTTCAATAAAATTCAGTGGTTGCGGTAATGTCATAGCTCTATTCCTTAATGGCTTTTATATCCTGATTTGGTCCGCTGCAAATTTACATATTACGAATACGCGAAGGGTCTTCGTCAGGGTTTCTTTATCATTAGGGAATCGTACAAATTTTACACAGCCGAAGTTCCCTCCTGCCCCGCCGGAAATATATTTGCCTACCCGAATGCACTATCTTTGTCCAATGATTTTAGTTACAGGAGGAACCGGCATGATTGGCGCCCGCCTGCTTTATGCCATCCTCTCTGAAGGCCATACCGTTCGGGCATTGAAAAGAAAGGGAGCGAGCACGAGGTTTTTTGATCAGTACCTCAGCCAAAAAGATCAATTTAGTGCTCAAATTGAATGGCTGGAGGGAGACTTGCTCGACCTGGACACATTAGAAAGGGCATGCGAAGGCATAGATACCGTTTTCCACTGTGCTGCCATGATCTCTTTTATTCCCAAAGAAGCGCAAAAGATGGAGCGGGTGAATATAGAAGGAACAGCAAATCTTGTAAATTTATGTCTCGAAACCACGAATTTCCGTTACTTCTGTTTTGTAAGTTCTGTAGCCACACTGGGCCGGAGTTCCGGAGATCAACAATTAGATGAACATTCGCATTGGGACCCCACCACACATCCTTCGAACTATGCGATCAGTAAATATGGTGCGGAGAGGGAAGTCTGGAGAGGAGTAGCCGAAGGATTGCCCGGAGTCATGGTTAACCCAAGCATTGTGTTAGGACCTGGTGATTTTAATAAAGGCAGTTCCGAACTATTTAAAAAGGTAGCAAATGGTTTTCCGTTTTATACAGAGGGTGTAAGCGGGTTTGTTGATGTAAGAGATGTTTGTGACGCCATACTTTTTTTATGGAAGAAGAACAAGACCGGTGAACGCTACATTCTCAATGCAGAAGACTTAAGTTTCAAAAAGCTCTTTGAGAAAATAGCAGCCGGACTCAAAGTTAAAGCCCCTTCCATAAAGATTCAATCCTGGATGACTTCACTCGTCTGGCCTATAGACTTTATCCGTTGTAAGCTCACCGGTGGCAAGCCATTCATCACAAGGGAAACGGCACGATCAGCGCGCAGCCGGTTTCATTATTCAGCGGAAAAGATAAAAGCGGAAGGTTTTCAATTCAGGAGTATAGATGAATCTATTGCATTCACACTTCCCTTCCTGAGAAAACAAAGCTGATCCCTATTTCTGTAAATCGTCGAATGCAGATCACATTAACTGCCTTTAAGTACTTTCTTCCTCAGTTCCGGATCATACTTAATGAAAAATTCAACCAGATAGCCCGGGATGTCCGGAAAGTATATGGGGCCAGTGCGGCTAAGACGATGGTCAGCATGATGATAAAAAACAAAGTACCCTGCTCCCAGGAGAAGAGATAATGGGCAATGAACACAGCCACGGAAACGGCTACCGTAAAAGCATAACTCACATACATCGCCCCATAAAAATAACCCGGCTCGGGGATGAAATTGAGATTGCATTTCGGGCAATGGGTGTACATATTTGCAGTTTCTTTTAAATGATAGGGATTCATATCCGCGTACATATCTCCCTCCAGACAACGGGGACATTTATGAAAGAAGGAACTTTTCAGTTTGTTCAGCATAACTATAGATAAGGCTACAAAGGTCGTGAACTTTGAGGAGTGATTAAGTAACTAAGGTTACAGGAAAGCAACAAATCCATGCCATCTCATTAAAAAAATGAATGTTCATATCTATCGAGCAAGCCTTAAATCCATAAAACCCGTTCGATTCAGGAGTCTGCAAGTGAGAAATTAAATATCTTAAAGAAAGACTCGAAAAGCCAATTTGAACCGCTAAAAAAATTATTTTTACACAGATATATCAATCCATTTACAATTCCGTTATCCCAGCAAACCTAAACCAACTTATGAAACGCTTATTTCTTGTATCCGGCACTTGCCTGATCCTGTTTATCATTTCCTGCTCTCCCGGAAACCGTGTAACTCTGGTAGATTCTAACCTCAGTGACACCCTTGATATTTTTCAAAACCTTGTATTTGATTTCAGCCACGGCCTTGCACCGGATAGTGTGCTGGGGATTTGGGATTCGACCGCCTATGTGGGCATCGAACCTGCGGTAAAGGGAGTCTTTAAATGGAGTTCTTCAAAGCAATTGGTTTTTAGTCCGGCAGCGGGATTTAAACCGGCTACCAACTACAAAATCAACCTCAGTACCGCTCTGCTTAAATATTCTTCCGGAACGCTGAATCTTGAAGCGCAGGAAATCGGTTTCAGCACGGGTGCGCTGCAGATAAAAGGGATTCAAACCTGGTGGACACTTTCACCGGGATCTACAGATAAACTAACATTAAATGCCACCTTGCATTTTAATTATGATATAGACCCCTCTTCACTGGCTCAACTTTTAAGTGTTGAGATTAACGGGAAAAGTGCAGTTGTTGCAGTGGGCGATCAGCCGGTCTCGAAAAGCCTGCAGATCCGTACAGAGGGGATAGAACGCGGTGAAGCCTTAAATGGTCAAATCATCATAACTATCAATAAAGGGCTCAAGTGTACTGAATGTACCGAAGTCGCGCCTCTACTTACATACAGTGCCCCTGTAAACCCTGTATCCTCTTTAGAAATTACAAGTACAGAAACCACTTTTGAAAATGGAGAAGGAATCATCCGGCTTTATACCAACCAGCCGGTTATCCCCAATGATCTTGAAAAACTAATTGCTGTAGAACCCTCTCCAATTTATAGAGTGGAGACAATGGAATCAGGGATTCTTCTTCGGGGCGGCTTTTCCGCAGGCTCTTCCTACTCCATTACCATCAACAAAAATTTACAAGGGGTGCTGGGTGGCACATTTGGCAACGACTACTACAGTGACATTTCTTTCGGAGAACAGGAGCCGGGCATTGGTTTTGTCAATACCAAGGGGATGTACCTGACCTCGAAAGGGAGTCGGAAAATTGCTTTGCAAATTGTCAATATTCCAAAAATAAAAGTTTCCATTTATAAAATTTATGAGAACAACATTCTTGCTTTCATGAATAACAATAGATATGAAGACTGGCAAGGGGAAGAGAATGGCTATAGCTATGTCTACAATGACTATGAGCCGGAACGGTATGGCAATAAGATCATGGATCAGGAGTATGAAGTCAAGGATCTGCCCCGACAAAACGGTCAGAGTTTGCTGAGCCTGAATTTTGATGATGAGCTTCCCTTCAAAGGTATTTATCTGATCAGTGCACGATCCTCTGAAAACAACTGGATGAAAGCCACGAAACTGGTTTCCGTATCTGACATCGGATTAATTGCCCGAACAGGAACGGATCAGATCATCGTTTTCGCCAATTCAGTGAAGGAAGCCACGCCCCTTCAGCACTTGAATGTAAACATCATCAGTTCCAACAACCAGGTTCTCTTTTCCGGAAAGACTAACGATGAAGGGATGGTGAAATTTACCGGACTCAAGGAGCGTTTTGGACAATTTAAGCCGGCATTGATTACGGCAAAGAGCGGGAACGATTACAACTACATGCTCTTATCGGACACACGTGTTGAAACCAGTCGCTTTGAAACCGGTGGCTACCGCGAAAACGATAATGGATACATGGCCTTCATCTATGGAGACAGGGAAATATATCGTCCGGGAGAAACTATGAATTTCAATGCCGTGGTTCGAAACCGCGATTGGAAAGCGATGAAAAATATGCCTGTGAAATTTAAGCTGGTCTTGCCGAATGGAAGAGAATTCAGTACACAAGGCAAAACACTCAACGCACAAGGAGCCTCCACCCAGGATTTTAAACTTCCTGCCGGAACAGTTACAGGAACGTATACCCTTGAGCTCTATGCTGCCAATGACATTTTACTCAGCAGTAAAGCCATCAGTGTAGAAGAATTTATGCCGGACCGTATCAGTGTAAAAGCTACAACCAATAAAGCACAATATGCGATTGGCGACTCCGTAAAATTGTCGGCAATGGCGAACAACCTCTTCGGCACGGCAGCAGCAGGTCGCAATTATGAGATACAATTCAATTTGAGCAAAACTTATTTTCAACCGAAGGGTTATGAAGGATTCAATTTTGGCATCAGAGGAATTGATCATATTAATTTCCCCGCGGTATTTAAACAAGGCAAGACAGGAAATGACGGAAGTATTACTGAATCCCTATTTCTTGATCCCATGTATCGGGAAACCGGCAAACTACAGGGCAAAGCATTTGTCACTGTATTCGATGAAACCGGACGACCGGTCAATCGCGTAGCTGCTTTTGACGTAGAAACACAAGCGGTTTATTATGGATCAAGAACGAGTGAATACTATGCCGGTGTCGGGCAATCTCTTCAGTTAGGTTTGATCGCACTGAACAATAAAGGACAAGCCGTTGCTTCCACAGCAAGAATCAGAATTATAAAAATCAATTACCACAATGTTTTACAACGCGACTATGGTAACCGACTTTATTATGTGTCACAGCGAGAGGAAAAGGTACTTCAGGACCGACAGGTCAATATTGGTAACAGTGAATTAGTGATCCCATTTACGCCGAATGAATCCGGAGAATATGTGATGCGGGTAAGTGCTCCGGGATCTGACCGGTTTATTCAGCAGGATTTTTATGCCTATGGATGGGGCTTCACCGGAAGCAATTCGTTTGCAGTAAATACTGAAGGCACCATTGACATCGGCAGCGATAAAGAAAGCTATAGTCCGGGTGAAAACGCCCGATTCCTTTTTAAAACACCCTTCAACGGCAAGCTGCTCATCACGGTGGAGCAAAACGAAGTACTGAAGTACTATTACATCAACACGGATAAAAAGGCCGCAGAACTGGTTCTCCCTATCACTAAGGACTTACTTCCAAACGTCTATATAACGGCCACGCTGTTCCGAAAAGCCGATGATGGATCTATTCCACTTACGGTTGCTCATGGTGTCATTCCGGTGATGGTAGAAGAAAAAACAATAAAATCCCATTGACCATTACCGCTGCTGAGAAATCCCGTTCCATCACCAAACAAGTCATCCAGGTTAAAACCACGCCCGGAAAAAATGTGGAGCTAACGCTTGCAGTTGTTGACGAGGGTATCCTGCAACTACGCAATTCAAAAACGCCTGATCCCTACGAATATTTTTATCAAAAGAGATCGCTGGCTGTGGAATCCTACAACCTCTATCCTTATTTACTACCCGATATCAAACAGCGTAGGTCCAGCAGCGGTGGAGACGGTTATGACCTGGCAAAAAGAGTAAATCCCATCACCAATAAACGGGTCAAACTGGTTTCTGCCTGGAGTGGCCTCTTAAAAACCAATGCTTCGGGTATTGCCTCCTACACCATGGATATCCCTTCCTTTAGCGGTGACCTGCGGGTGATGGCTGTAGCCTATCAGGACAATGCCTTTGGCAGTGCTGAAGCACATATTAAAGTTGCTGATCCTATTGTTATCAGCAGCTCACTTCCCCGATTTACGAGTCCTGGTGATACGGTTTATGTACCGGTAACATTCAGTAATACCACCAAACAACTCATCAATGCTACATTGCAACCGGAAACTGAGGGGCAAATCAAAATTGTGAATACTCCCAACACTTCCATTCGTGTAGAGCCGGGTAAAGAAGAGCGCATCCTCTATAAAGTGGTTGCCGGAGCCCTCAGTGGAACAGGAAGCTTTACGATGAAGGTGAAAAACGGGAATGAAAGTTATCGTGACAAGACGGAAATTACAATTCGTCCACCGGCGAGCTTGCAAAAACAAAACGGAAGTGGCAGTATAAAAGGAGGAGCGGTAGCAGAAATAAATATGAAAACCGGATTTATCCCCTCTTCTGCAAGTGCTGAACTCTACATCAGCAAATCACCGCTGGTCAATTTCGCAGACCACCTCAACTACCTTTTAGATTATCCTCATGGCTGTGCGGAACAAACGATCAGTACTGCCTTTCCACAGATATACTTTGCAGATCTTGCAAAAACCATCTCCAATAAACCGGGCTATACCATCAACGTGCAAACGAATGTACAGGCGGGCATTAGTAAAATTATCAGTCTGCAGCACTACAATGGCGGTATTGTCACCTGGCCGGGAAGCAGCATGAGTAATAACTGGACCAGCGTATATGCAGCACACTTTTTAACGGAGGCGGCTAAAGCAGGGTATCAGGTCAACGCGGCTGCAATGGAGAAGCTGTTAAAATTTCTGCAAAAAAATATCAAGGAAAAAAACACAGAAGAGATTTGGTATTATGACAGCTCAAACAAAACGGTCATCCGAAAATCTCCTGCGAAAGATATTTTCTACTCTCTTTATGTTTTGGCTTTAAACAACAAAGCCGACAAGAGCAGTATGAATTATTATAAATCGAAGTTTAAAGAGCTGGCGATTGATTCTAAATACCTGTTGGCCTGCACGTACCTGGCCATTGGTGATCGAAAAACGTACAACGAGTTATTGCCAAAGGCTTTTGAAGGGGAACGCAGTATATCCTCTACCGGCGGAAGTTTTTACAGTTACATCCGTGACATGGCGATGGCCCTAAACGCCTTGCTTCACTCAGATCCGGACCATCCACAAGTAGGAGAACTCGTCAGAAATCTCAGCAAGGAATTGGAGAAAAACAGTTGGATGAATACGCAGGAACGCGCGCTCAGTTTCCTGGCATTGGGAAAATTCAGTAAGAAAGTGGCTCAATCTACTATCACCGCCAATCTTACTACAGAGGGAGGCAAACCCTATAGTTTTGATGGAAAAGATCTGATCATCAGAAAAGGATTAGTAAATAACAAGGTAAACATTACGACCAACGGCAATGGAAACCTCTATTATTTCTGGACCAGCTCCGGTCTTACTTCAGATGGAAGTTTCTTACAGGAAGATAAAATACTAAAAGTCAGAAAAACTTTTTACAGCCGAACCGGACAAGAAATTACCGGCAATAGTTTCAAACAAAACGATTTAATTGTTGTCAAAATCGCACTCGAAAACAACAGCAGAACCTTCGTCGAAAATGTTGTGGTCACCGATTTACTCCCCGCAGGATTTGAAATCGAAAATCCAAGAGTAAGCAGCATCCCTGATCTGGACTGGATCAAGAACAATAGTGCTTCTGAATATATTGACATGCGTGATGACCGCATTAACATCTACACTTCGATAGGACAACAGCCACAGTACTATTATTACGTTGTACGTGCCGTAAGCCCCGGCAACTACGTCATGGGCCCCGTCAGTGCTGACGCCATGTACTCCGGAGAATACCATTCTATACATGGTGCGGGTAGGATTATCGTTTCGCAGTAGAATGATATACGTGGATATAGATGGATATAGATGGATATAGATGGATATACGTTGAAATACGTGGGGGTATGTTGGGATACGTTGAGGTTCGTGGAGATTATTTTGTAAAAGCTCTGTGCAACTTTGTGCTCTTAGTGCCTCGGTGGTAAAAAAGTCAGTTCCTAATTAGCATGAAGTTTTTAGGTTAATATACAGTGAAATATTTTAATTAATAATAGTATGATGTGGATCGAAAAAGATAATAAATTAACGAAGACTTTCAAGTTCAAGGATTTTACCGAAGCCTTTGGTTTCATGACGCGTGTCGCCTTTATTGCAGAAAAGATGAATCATCATCCCGACTGGAGAAATGTGTACAATGCCGTTGAAATAAGTCTGAACACGCACGATGCCGGAGGGGTCATTACTGATCGCGATAAAAATCTGGCAGAAAAGATTGATCAAATTATCGGTTAGTGAACGGCTATAGATGAAAGCAACTGTCCGGCGGATTTTATTTTCCTTGATACTCGTTGCGTTCGTATTTGGCATCCTGGATTTGACCTTTTCCTTCATTCCGCAACCTTCATGGTCGAAGGTGGTGTATGACCGAAAGGGAAAAGTGCTCAATGTATTTTTGAGTGCAGATGATAAATGGAGAATGGCTTGTATGCCGGAATCGGTAGATCGTTTACTGCTGGAGACATTGATTCGTAAGGAAGACCGGTTCTTTTATTATCATCCGGGATTCAATCCGATGGCTATTGTGAGGGCAGCCTTTAATAATGTCATCAAAGGACAACGGACTTCGGGAGCCTCTACGATTACTATGCAAGTGGTTCGATTACTTGAACCCCGATCGCGGAACATCGGGAGTAAATTCATTGAAGTATTCAGGGCGATTCAACTGGAGCTGCATTATTCCAAAAATGAAATTCTGGGTTTTATCTCTCCCTCGCCCCCTATGGCGGTAATATTGAAGGGGTAAAGGCGGCATCTCTCATCTATTACGGTAAGGCACCGGCGTTATTGAGTCCTGCGGAGGCGGTGACATTGACCATTATCCCCAACCGCCCTTCTTCCTTGCGTCCCGGCAACGGCAATGCGCTTCTTTTCAGTGAGCGAAACCGCTGGCTGAAGAAATTGAATGCCGAAGGTGTCATTCATCAAAGTGATCTGGAAGAAGCCATGACGGAACCCATCGAGATGCATCGTCGTCCATTGCCTTTCATAGCTCCCCATCTTTCCAGACGACTAACCGCCGAAACTGCCGATCATGAAATTCACAGCACCCTTGATGCGGATATGCAGGAGAAAATCTCTCAGCTCTGCTACAACCATCTCAAGCGATTGCAAAATATCGGCATCGCCAACGGGGCTGTATTGGTCATCGATAATTTACAACATACTGTACTTGCTTACGCCGGAAGTCAGGATTATTCCGATCCCTATTATTCGGGACAGGTAGACGGCATAAAAGCGATTCGTTCTCCGGGCAGTACTTTGAAACCATTGGCTTATGCACTTGCATTCGACCGTGGATTAATCACCCCAAAAACCATGTTGGCCGATGTCCCTGTGAATTACGATGGATTTAGTCCGGAGAATTTTGACATGCGTTATCATGGATTGATCAGTGCCGAAGATGCTTTATCGGCATCATTGAACATTCCGGCGGTGCATCTGCTGGAAAAAATCGGCATTCCTGATTTCCGTGAAAAATTATTGGAAGCAGGCTGCAGATCATTTGCCAAACAACATCAGTTGGGGTTGTCCACCATACTCGGAGGCTGCGGCATGACGCTGGAAGAACTATGCGGCGTGTATTCTGCTTTCGCCAACAATGGTTCGTATCTCCCTAACCGTTATAACCAGGCTGATCACAGAAACAAAGATTCCGTGCAAATCATCAGTACTTCTGCCGCCTATCTCCTGAGCAGTATTCTCACCAAAATGAACAGGAGCGACTTACCCCATCTCTTTGAAAACAGTTTACATATTCCGAAAGTAGCATGGAAAACGGGTACTTCCTACGGTCGCAGGGATGGATGGAGCATTGGGTACAACAAGCGATATACAGTTGGGGTGTGGATAGGCAACTTCGATGGAAAAGGAATTCCTGAACTAACGGGTGCGGATATGGCCACTCCCCTCCTCTTCCAGGTTTTTAACAGTATTGATTACAACGGAACAGGAAACTGGTATAAACCCGACGCGCACTTAGACCTCCGGTATGTTTGTCCACAGAGTGGATATATCCCCGGCGAACGCTGTACGGAAAAAGTCATTGATTATTTTCTTCCCGGGATGAGCAGCACTGCCACCTGCACGCACCTTACCGCTTATGCTGTCGATCATGAAGAAACCATCAGCTATTGTACCGCCTGTCTACCTGAAGAGGGTTCTCAGCAAAAAATCTACGAAAACCCTCCGGCTGAAATTCTGAAATTCTACAGAGAAAATAATGTCCCCGTAAAAATACCTCCTCCGCATAATCCGCTTTGCACGCGACTCTTTGAAGGAAGCAAACCGCGCATTCTTAGTTTAATAGAAGGACAGGAATATCTCATCGAAAAAGATGATCCGCGATCGCTGGAGCTGAGTTGTGCTGTTGCGGCAGATGTGACTACGGTGAGTTGGTTCATCAATGATAATTTTTATAAAACGGCTAAAGCAGGCGACAAATATTTTTTTAGTCCGGTAGAAGGAAAAATTAAAATTTCCTGCACCGATGATAAAGGCAGGAACAGTGATGTTTCTATTCAGGTTGTTTTTTATTGAATACCTGAAGTACAGCATTCACAAAAGCATTCGCCGGCAGGAAACATTTTTTAATCCACTACATCCCGGACAAATCAAATAAAACCTCCGGCATAAATCAGCACTCGCAATTCAAATGTATATACCCCATCGTAGAAAAAAACAAAACCCCTTGTTGAGAAGGGGTCTAATGCTGAAGTAGTTAATACTCGTCTTCATTAAAGAAGAAGTCATCTTTTGTAGGATAATCCGGCCAGATTTCCTCGATGTTCTCGTAGGGTTCACCTTCATCTTCCAATTCCTGAAGATTTTCGATCACTTCCATCGGAGCACCTGAACGAATAGCATAATCGATTAATTCATCCTTTGTTGCCGGCCATGGGGCATCTTCAAGGTGTTGTGCAAGTTCGAGGGTCCAGTACATATTTGAAATTTAATTGTCGTTTTACGATTAGTGAGAAGAATAGTTTAAATCCTCAAGGAGGGGGCGCAAAAATAATAAAATGAAATACTAATAAACCAAATATTTTTATGATGTTTTTTTCACACTTTCGGCATCCAGGGGCTTTCGGCGGCATTATTTCGACTCGCCAGGAATCGACTGAGGACAAATAAATAATCTGAAAGCCGGTTCAGATACACTCCAATGACTTCATTTATAGGTGTTTCCTCATTGAGATGAGTCACTAAGCGTTCACATCGGCGACAAACACAACGGGCAATATGGGTAAAAGAAACGACGGGATGACCTCCCGGAAGCACAAAAGATTTTAACTCCGGAAGTTCATCCTCCATCAAATCGATCTCTTTTTCGAGAAGTTGCACGTCGTTATTTGTGATTTCGGGCAATTTCATGCGACTTTTTTCAGGATCACTAGCCAGATGAGAGCCGATGGTAAACAGCCGATCCTGAATTTCGAGCAGGATGGTGATGCTATGGTCGTCAATGGGCTGATCGCGGAGGAGGCCGATCCAGGAATTGAGTTCATCTACTGTGCCATAGGCTTCTATGCGGAGATGATGCTTGGGGACTCTTGTTCCACCAATCAATGAGGTCTGACCTTTATCTCCGGTTTTAGTATAAATTTTCATGATTAAGCTGTTGTTAACGAATTGCGCTTCTGATTTTCCCCATCTGATTCCACTAGGCCATCTTTCAAGCGAACGATGCGATGGGCATAGCGCGCGATATCTTCCTCGTGCGTCACCAGAATAACGGTATTCCCCTTATCGTGGATTTCAGCGAGAAGGCCCATGATCTCACCGGAGGTTTTGGAGTCCAGGTTTCCGGTAGGTTCATCGGCGAGGATAATGGCAGGATTTGTCACCAATGCTCTGGCGATGGCTACCCTCTGACGTTGCCCTCCCGAGAGTTCATTGGGACGATGTGTCACCCGATCACCGAGGCCTACATCCTGTAATGCTTTCAAGGCTCTGGCGTCACGGACTTCCTTACTCAAGCCGGCATAGACGAGGGGGAGCGCCACATTCTCCAGTGCCGTACTCCGCGGCAAGAGGTTGAATGTTTGAAACACAAAGCCAATCTGTTTGTTTCGAATCTCTGCTAATTCATTATCGTTCAGGTGAGATACATCGATTCCATTGAGGTGATACTCGCCACCTGAAGGCGTATCGAGGCAGCCCAGGACATTCATGAGTGTTGATTTACCGGAGCCGGAGGAGCCCATGAGTGCCACATATTCGTTTTTATTAATATCGAGGGTAATGGAGCGCAGGGCATGAATGGTTTCCAGTCCTACTTTATAAATCCGGGAGATATTTCTGACTTTGATGATGGGTTCCACGTTAACGGCTTTGCTTCAAAAATAGGGAAGAAAATGGTTTCATCAGCTTAGGTGAGGGGGTTTAAAAAGCATTTCAGTACAGAGATTGGATACCTCAGGATAAATCAACTGCCAGCTCAATAAAAATCTAATGTGCCGCAGATTGGTTATGATTTTTATGATTTGTTAAGATAAATCGCTGCTTCATCGCTGCTAACGTTGCGCCTGACTACCGAAGCCTCGGCGCAGGCGGGTTTAAATCAGAATTGGTTTCACCTAAAATCCGCCTTGGAATTAATGCTCCCTATGATTGGAGACAGGATCTATATTTTCTACTATTTCTATCTAAATCCACGATTCCTTGTCTAGAGATGTAGCAAACTTCTTGTCTAAATCCAACCCGATTGAGAAAAAAAGTCTAGCTCGCTAAAAACGTTGATTGATCTTTAATACCGAATAACAAAATCTTCCTTACTCAAATTTTTATTCACGAAGAGCAACCCGATCATAAAAACATCAATGCTTAATGTAAAACGCTTATCCGTCTTGAGCTGCTTCCAGGCCTCTTGCATTTCAGGTGACCAGTTGATATCATCCACCACGATGACTGCTTCAGCGCTTAGTTTTGGATAGCAGAGATCGATGTATTTCAAAGTCGGTTCAAGACGATGATGACCATCGATAAAAAGATAATCGATCTGATCGATCTTCGTTAACAATTGCGGCAGACTTTCCTCAAAAGCACCT
This sequence comes from Bacteroidota bacterium, assembly GCA_016713925.1. Classification (NCBI taxonomy): domain Bacteria; kingdom Pseudomonadati; phylum Bacteroidota; species Bacteroidota bacterium. The sequence goes on along the minus strand of JADJOH010000008.1, from coordinate 1,121,331 downwards.
TCCACTATTTCAATGTTCAAAGAAGGAAATTGCTGAACGTTAGCCCGGGCGATCGTCGCTGTTTCGGGACAGCCTTCCATCGTGATCATTCGGCCTTGCGGATTTCCGGCAGACTGATAGAGCGCACTTATCCCGACGGATGTTCCGAGTTCCAACATGAGCTTTGGCTTCAGATGTTTTACCAAACGATGAAGCATCCGGGCATAACGGGGAGGCTTTGACGAATTTTTAGTGATGTATGAAATTGTTCTTTCCTTGTACACCCTTCCTCCAAAGCCGGCGCCAAAATCAAGTACATTTATTTTCCGGTGGTTCTTTAAAAGATGATCACGTGTTGCTTCAATTTCTTTATGCACAGCTTCTCTCCTGTCATGGCGAAAAACGGCTTCGTTGAGTTGGTAAGCAAATGGTCCCTGAAGTCCATGACGATTGGTTGCCGAAATATAGTATTTGGCAAAGCGAATTATCATTTGAAGAGATGGAAGGATTTTCACTTGAATGAATAATTAACGGGGTGAAAATAATGATAATCACTCAAACGGATAATAAATAGTTACCTCTATTTCATTTACAAATACAAAACCAAAATCAACTTTTAAAAGTTTCTCGCGGAGACGCGGAGACGCAAAGTTTAGAGACGAGGATCTAAGCGAAGTGAAGATCCTGTGTGGAATGCGAAGCAGGGAAGCACAGTAGCCGCAGCTACTTTATCATTTATTTAAAGGTTTCTCGCAGAGACGCGGAGCCGCAGAGAAATTGAGACACAGCTAACTTAACTAAAGCAATGAAGTCGTAGCGTAAAATCATGATACATCATATTCAATCATAATAATCTGTGGCCCATTCATATTTTCGGCTATATATGAATTTAAGTTTAAACCCACCTTCGCTAACTGTGTGCTCCAAAGCTTGAGCGAAGGAGCAAGCTGCGGTCGGCAGGCGCAAAGAGCGCAACGGAGGCGCAGCGGTCGCAAAGGATTAAATGATAATTATGTTTCCTTTTTTTAATGTCTCACGATCAATTGGCGGTGGAAGATTCCTTTTAGCGTGGATATACGGAGATGGTAAATTCCATCCGGTAAAGGCTTCGTATCGATTGACCCGATGGTTGAAATATGAATTGTACGGCCTGCTACATCGGTGACATGAACAGATGATAGCTGGTTCATATCGTGCAGTATCACCTGCACTTCTTCATTTGCAGGATTGGGGACTAATAGTACGTTGTTGTGTGGATTAAGGCCCTCTGAAATACTTGTAGTTTGCAGGGAACAGAGCGGCGCGCCCACCAATGTATTCAAGGCATTACAGAGTTCGTTGTAATTCAGGGTATCGTTGAAGGTCATTAAAGTTTGCGACAATAAATCTACTTGTTCCAACGGATCGATGGTGAGGTTGTAAAAACGCTGCGTGCCATTATCGAAATCGATGAGTTTATAATCGATGTTGCGGATGGTCTTCCCGTCTTTGGGATTGCTGACCGGCTGAAATTGCTCTGAAAATACCCAGTTCCGAACGGCAGTTGTATCATTCTTCAAGAGCGGCATCAGACTCACTGCATCCACAGGAAGTTTTGCAGGAGGAATAAAAGGGAGCCAGTTATTAAATCCACCCATCTCCAGCATGGTTGCAAAAAGATCGACGGTATTTACCAGTGCTGTACTGCTCCTGTTTGGATTTACTACAGCAGGTCCGGAGATGATCATCGGCACATGAATACCGTAATCGTACAAAGTCCCTTTCACATGAGTGGTATCCTGAATTTTCGCCACTGATTTTTCCTGACCGTTATCTCCTATAAAAATAATATTGGTACTATCCCGCAGATTATTCTGATCCAGGTACTGAAATAACCTTCCTACCTCTGTATCCAACGCCTCTATGGCTGCTTTAAAATACAAGGAAGGATTTGCATTGATATGTCCGGGAGTACCGGGAAGTCCGGGATTGCTGATCAGGCTATCAGGAGGTTTATGATGAGGAGTATGCGGTGCATTGAATGCGACCCAGAGGAAGAATGGATTATTGGAACTTAAAGTATCCAGCCAGTCAATGGCATCATTAATATTTTGAGTGGTTGCATAGGTGGAAACAGTATCCATCACGCCATTCTTAATCCGGGTCCATTGATAGAAATCGGTGATGGCGCCATTAAAATTCCCGGAGTACAAATCATAGCCCATATAATTTGGAAACACTCTTTTGGCCGGAGGCATTGTGGTATGCAAATGCCATTTCCCCACATTCGCTGTAGCATATTTTACAGGGGCAAAATCGCGGAGGAGTCTTGCAACGCTCATCTCCGCAGTATCCAACTGAGGACTGTTAGATAATCCGACAACATATCCAACACCTGTTCTAAACGAATACCGACCCGTAAATAATCCTGCACGTGTTGGAGAACATACCGGATTCGACCAGGCATTAGAAAACAACACGCCCTCGTCTAACAGACTTCTAAGAACAGGAGTATTGGCAGTATCGCCATCATTGGGATAAAAGCCGAGATAATCAGTACCCAGATCATCGGCGATAATGATAATGGTATTTTGCTGAGCATAGCCGAACCAGTGAACGAAAACGAAGAGCGTAAACAGGAGATTTTTTTTCATATAGGCAGTGTTAACAGCATCCTTTGATCTATTCCAATTGCAAAGGTTTAAATAACCCGGTTAAACTTTTTCTTTCTTCACCAACGAAATCATAATACTCGTGGCCAGAATCATCACGACCACGAACAAGGCCCATTCTACCGGGATATGCACATAATGAGAGATCAACATTTTCACGCCGACGAAGGAGAGTATAATCGCGAGACCGTACTTCAGGTAGCGGAATAAATCCATCATCCCACTCAAGGCAAAGAAAAGAGATCGAAGTCCGAGTATCGCAAATACATTACTGGAATATACGATAAAAGGGTCACTGCTGATGGAAAGTACTGCCGGAATAGAGTCAACGGCAAACACTAAATCTGTAAAATCCACCACGACCAGCACGATAAAGAGCGGAGTAGCCAGCCATCTTCCCTTACTCTTCACAAAAAAATCCTTGCCATGGTATTCTTCCGTCACGGGTAAAATCTTTTTGCAGGCGCGCACAAAAATATTCTTATCCAGTTTCGGATCCTCCTCCTCGTTTGAGAACAACATCTTCAAACCGGTAAAGACGAGGATGCCGCCAAAAATATAGATCATCCATTCAAACTTGTTAAACAAGGCTACTCCCACCACGATAAATGTTCCTCTCAGGATCAAGGCGCCCAAAATTCCCCAGAACAATACTCTATGCTGGTATTGCTTCGGCACTTTGAAAAAATTAAAGATCACGATAAACACAAAAAGGTTATCCACACTCAGCGACCATTCGATCACATAACCGGTTAGAAACTCAAATGCCTTTTCAGGACCGAACCAATAATACACCAGTCCATTAAACGCCAATGCCAGCGATGACCAGAAAGCCACCCATAAAATTGATTCCTTGAACGATATCGCCTTTTCTTTTCTGTTCACTATACCCAAATCAAAAGCCAGCATAGCGAGAATAAAGAGATTGAAGCCGATCCAGAAGGCAGAATTATCCATGGCGCGAAATTAGGTGAAAATGATATACTTTGATATACGGTTGGGATACTTTGATATACAGTTGATATACTTTGAGATAGTTTGATATACTTTGAGATACTTTGAGATACTTTGATATACTTTGAGATACTTTGATATACTTTGATATACGGTCTTATATTGTATATCGACTGTATTCCAACTGTATTTCAACTGTATTCCAACTGTATTTCAACTGTATTTCAACTGTATTTCAACTGTATTCCAACTGTATTCCAACTGTATATCAAAGTATCTCAAAGTATCTCAACCTGGTTCAATGTACCGATGAAATTATTCAGGACTGACCTCTGGTTTTTGTAATGAAGTTATTCAGTTTTACATTCAGATCTTTGGAGGTTGCTAAAAAATCATCATGCAACTCAAGACTAATCAACTCGCGCTCTAATAGTAGTGACATCCAATGTTTAAAGGCTTCTCCGTGGGATGCTCTTGCAATGACATAAAATTTATTTTTGTCTTTGTAAGTGTAACGAAAATAACCTTCCGTTAAATTTGCGCCAACAGAGTCGCTGGCGCGTAGGAGCTGATCGCCCATGTGAAATTTTAAATACTGGGGCAAGGAGACGTATATATCCCAAGCCATTGAAGAGAGTTTTCTGGAAAGTTTATAAACTTCCATATCATGAATATCTATGTATGCCATATGATTTTAATTTGAACGCAAAAATAAGGTGGACGAAAGCCATTACTCGTCTCTAAACGAATACAAATGATTAACATAAATCTTTGACGAGCGCTTCAGAATAATTTTCCCCTTACGGACTTGAAAAATCTTGTACTACTCATTTTTTAAGGTAGCGCAATTACCCTGCTCATCCCATGAGGTTTGTTCATTTATCCCCTCGTAAAAGATGGTTAACCTATTCAAATGACGGATTAAAGGAAAAATGTGATGTACGGGGACTTTTCAATCAACATTTTCTTACATTTGAGAAATGAACCTGTCACCTTCAACTATTTAGATCATGAATACCATTCCATTTATTCGGATCTTTCTCATTTCTCTTTGCATCTGCCCTACTGCTTATTGTCAAAAGCTACTGCCAATGGGAGAGGGCATCAAGTGCCAGGGCTTAATAAATACCATGTGCGTTGACAGCCTTTCAGGAAACATCTATGCAGGCGGATATTTTGATGCGATGAATGAATTGAAGACAAACAATATCGCCATGTGGAATGGTGTCTCGTGGGATTCGTTGCAATCCGGGGTGATTGGAGCTGTTTACAATTTACACAGTGACAATGGTATTTTATACTGTGCAGGAAATTTTACCATTGACGGCTATCCGGGAATCAGTCATCTGGCTTCCTGGGACGGGACCCAATGGCAATCGCTTTATACTATTCCTCCTTCAGGATCGGTATGGTGTGTTAAAATGTACAAAGGTGCGCTCTACGCCTCCGGCAACTTCACTTCCATCGACGGAGTCAACGCCCGGTATTTTGCAAAATACGAAAACGGGACATGGTCTGCAGTTGGAAATGGTTTTAACTATCCGCCTGAAGAAATGGAAATCGTGCACGACACTTTATTCCTGGGTGGACAATTCACCACCTTTAACGGAGACTCCGTGAGTGCACCGGGATGGGTGGATGGTTTCGGAAATACCGGAGGAATAACAATTCCTAGCGGAACATGGTATCAATGCAATGATTTATTTTCAATACAAGATACGCTGTACAGTATAGTAAACGACACCATAGTCAGATGGAGCGGACAACAACGCATAGCTGCATACTATTTTCCGGTTGGCATTGACCATGCCTTTTCTCACATGGGTGATATTTATATTACCTATGACAGTATGTACTCCGTCGCATCCACCAATACAAAGGATAATATCATCCGAAAAATCGACAACGGTCAATTGGGTGAACGCGTATGTTACTCAAGAATCACAGGCACCGGCGCGACATTCCGTCCTGAATACTATTCATTTTTGAGCTATGACTCTACGCTATACATTGCAGGAAACTTTTATTCCATCAATTCAGTCATCAACCCTGGCATCATCAGTTATAAAAATCAGGTCATTTCCAACACGGGGAAATGTGCGGCTGCTTATGTGGATCCCTGGCAAAATGCCAGTGTAGCAACTATCGCGAAAGATACGGTGACGGGCAATATATACGTTGGAGGATTTTTCATTTTCGCCGGTAACCAATTCGCACCTATGATCGCCATGTGGGACGGCAATCAATGGCATCCGATGGACAGTGGTTTTACAGGTACGGTGCGTTCACTTGCGTTTTATAATGGAGAACTGTATGCAGGAGGTAGTTTTAGATTTGCCGGAACAACGGTTGTCAATGGACTTGCAAAATGGAATGGAACAGTATGGCAACCGGTTTCAACCGGAGCAGATAAAACTATTTTAAAATTATTAGTCGTTGGCAACGATTTAATGATTGCCGGAAACTTCTACAACATTGGAGGCAACTCTATTGAATATATTGCACGATATGACGGCACTTCCTTTTATGATTTGAATATCGGTTCACAACTTTGGGGATTGGGCGCATACGAGCTAGCCTGGTATCACAACAAATTGTACGCATCCGTACTTTATGACGACTTGTATTATCTGAATGGCAATACCTGGGTGAGTGTGGGAATACAACAGGAAACCGGAAAAATGTTGATTCTAAACGACACCTTATTTGTTGGATCACAAACCCGGATGTACAAGGTAACAGATAATTCATTAGATACTTTAGGCATGGTCAATGCTGATTACTTTGACACCTTCAATCCTCTGAATCTTAGAGATGAATTATTCTCCGTTGATGAAAATTACGGGATATTCAAAGAAGTGAATGATACTTTATGGTTACAAGCAGAAGGGATATTTCCCTATACCAGTTTAAATCTGGATTCCACGCATGTCATGATCGGAGGATTTTTTCCTTACATCAATTCTGCTTCCGGCGAAAAACAACTGAACAATATCGGTATACTGGAATTCACTCCGCCTGCAGCTGTCATTTCAAGTAACAAAGATTCTATCTGCGAATACCAATATGTATTTTACTATTGCACTACTGATGACCTGTTTGCCCAATACGACTGGAATTTGCCCGGCGGACTTCCGGATTGGTCTACACAACAAAATCCAATTGTTCAGTATAACACTGCAGGAAATTACCCTGTAAGTCTTACCATTTCTAACCTTTCCGGAACAAACACCTACTTTTTACCGGGAAATATAAACGTTAAAAACTGCATTACCGGAGAGGATGAAAATTCAGCGCCAGCTTCCATTCGCATTTTTCCGAATCCATTCACCGATAATTTTTCAATAGAAAACAATTCTCGGGATGTGGTAAATGCAATTATCAGAACCCTGCAAGGTGTGATTGTTCAAACTGTTCAAATAGCAGGCAATGAAAACAGGATTGTTTCTTCGGGTGATCTCGCCAAAGGACTTTATCTCGTAGAGCTGATCAGTAAATCATCCCGTCAAACTATAAAACTTATCAGGCAATGAGCAAAAAACACTCCTGGTTTACTTCAACATCACTTTTCATACTTCTACTTTGTACTGCTTTTACAAGTTCTGCACAGAAGTATGACAACAAATGGATGATGGGCTATCAATATTCTGCATGGCAAGCATATCCTGCCCTGGACTTTATGTTCGGACAACCAGACACCATTGGATATTACGGATACTTCCCCATGTTTGGAACATCCACTTCTATTTGCAATGCGCAAGGTTTACTACAATTTTATACCAATGGTGTTTTCGTTGCAAATAAATTTGATGCACCTTTATTTAATGCCGACACCTTTAATATGGATGATATTACCAACGGTGCAAATTCATTAAACATCGAACAATGCGCCCTCATTCTGCCCCAGCCTGGTTCTTCCACCGAATATCTCATCTTTCACATTGGCGGTGCAATTGCAGGAAACAACCTTCTTCCACTTGAATTGCGACTAAGTAAAATTGACATGAGTCTTCAGGGCGGTGCGGGCGCGATGACGGTAAAGAAGCAGGTCGTCATTAACGATACACTTACCTATCGCACCTTGAACGCGGTGAAACATGGGAACGGACGCGACTGGTGGGTCGTAATTGGTGAAAATGAATCACGCAAATTTTACTCTGTGCTGGTCACTCCTACAGGAATAGACACCATCATTAAATCCGGCAATGTTGTTTCAATAAGAAATGGATTAATCCGCGGACAAAGTAATTTTTCGCCGGATGGAAACTTCTTCGCCTATACTTCTTCAGACCTCGGACAACCTGTGGCAAAAAACAAAGTGATCCTTTATGATTTCGATCGCTGCAATGGAACGCTTTCCTTCAAAGACAGTATTATTTACACACCGATTATTGATAGTGCTGTATTGGGATGTGCGTTTTCACCAAACTCCCGCTACCTTTATATCTCTACTTCTTATGATCTCTACCAATATGATCTTCTTGCTGCACCCTTGGATTCGGGAAAGAAACACCTTGGCACTTTCGATGGTTTTACGGATCCCTTTCCCAACTACTTCTACAGGATGCAATTGGCCCCCGATAATAAAATCTACATGGTCTGCTGGGGTGGATCAAGATTCCTGCATGTCATCAACGACCCTGACCAGCCGGATACGAACTGCAATTTTGTACAACATCAACTGCAACTGATCTCCTATCACGGATCGAGCATACCTTCTTTTCCTTATTATAGATTGGGAGCGGCGGCAGGAAGTGGATGCGATACGTTAACGGTCGGTTTAGAAACCGAAAACAATATATTACCTGAAATGAAAAGTTATTATAGCAACAACAGTCTTTTTATTCAACTGGGAAAAGCACAATCGCAGCAGTTGCCTTATGGTATTTTTAGTTCCAATGGCCAGTTGGTTCAAAACGGCATCTTACCGGCTAACCAGGGAACAGAATATAAGGTAGATTTGAATATTGGTTTGAGTGACGGAATTTATTTACTTCATCTCGGTAATGATGCATCGGCACATAGAAATAAATTTGCGGTGATTAATTCCAGGTAAGTGGTAAAAAATTGTGTTGAGGATATGAAATCAATCCGCAACCATTCTACTTCTCCCCCGCTACACTATCATCTCCCCTCGAATCCGCAATACCATTTAGTTTACCATCCTGATCTGCGACGATTAATTCTATCGTTCCGAATGGTGATCTGTAGTTGACGACATAGCCTTTACTTTCAAGGGAAGATGCAATGTCAGATGGAAATCCTTTTTCAACGCTGACGATATCCGGTAGCCATTGATGATGCAAGCGGGGATCGTTGACTGAGGTGGACGGGTCTTGTTTTAAATCTGCTATTCGCAAAAATGTAAGCATTACAGAGCTGGGGATAGTGGTGCCGCCGGGTGCGCCGAGGACCGCGAAAAATTTACCGTTCTTTAAAACGATGGTGGGCGACATGCTGCTGAGCATACGTTTGCCGGGTTCAATGGCGTTGGCCGTTCCGCCGACTGCACCAAACTGATTGGCTACACCGGGCTGAATACTGAAGTCATCCATTTCATTGTTCAGGAAGAAGCCTGCTCCTTTCACCATCGTCTTAGAACCATAGTTGCCATTCAGCGTGGTGGTAATGGAGAGGACATTTCCAAATGTATCCACGACACTGATATGCGTGGTTTCTTCACTTTCGATGACTCCGGGTTCAGTGATTTTACTGCTTCCGGCTTTGTTTGGATTAAAGTCGGCTATCCTTGCCGTTAGATATTTTTTAGAAATCAAGGTATCGACCGGAACATCCACAAAAGCAGGATCACCGGGCCATTGGGAACGATCGGCATAGGCTCTGCGTTCGGATTCTATGAAGCGTTGATAAAACTGAACGAGGTTGGCCGGTTTCCCATATTTCTTTTCAAGGATCTGCATCATCGTGAGGACCTGCTGCATGATTATTCCTCCGGAAGAAGGCAGGGGCATCGTAATCAGCGAATACTCCTTGTAATCAAAACGCATGGCATCACCATTCTTCACCCGATAATTTTCCAGATCCTTCTCCGTGACATAACCACCGCCACGCTGCATTTCTTCCACAATATACTTTGCCGTTTCTCCCCGGTAAAAATCATTGAGCCCCTTCTTCCCTATTCGTCTCAGGGTGTTCGCCAAAACCGGCTGCCGAAGGGTATCTCCTTCTTTCCAATTTACATCTTTCACAAAAAGTATTTTCTCCTTATTATTCTTCAGAAAAACAGCACGATTGCTATTCAGCTTTTCTGCTTCCAGTGCGGTAATACAAAATCCCTGCTCAGCTAAACGGATAGCAGGAGCGATCAATGAATCAAAGGGTAAACGGGCATAGCGATTGGTCTCCATCAAACCCGCAACAGTTCCCGGTACACCACTCGAAGAAGGACCATTCAATGATCTGCCGGTGTCGGCCTGTCCGGTGAGGGTATCCACGTACGTATTGGCGTGAACGTTAGACGGAGCAGTTTCTCTGAAGTCGATGGTAAATGCCACATCGTCCTTCATCAAGGCCACTAAAAATCCGCCGCCGCCCAGGTTTCCCGCACGTGGATAAACGACAGCCAGCGCCAGTTGAGTAGCCACAGCCGCATCGAAAGCATTCCCGCCATAGCTGAACATCAATGTCCCGGCATCGGCAGCGAGGGGATGAGCAGCAACGACTGCAGCAGAAAGTCCATTCAGGTTTTTCTTTGAAGAATAGGAATAATTCGTTTGCGCGGAAGAAGACGAAAACAGAAAAAGTAAACTGAACAACAGTGAGCAGCAGGTAAAACGACAAGAGTACTTTCTCAATGAAGTCATGTTTAATTTTATTTCAGATAATACTCCGGATTAAAAGCATCCTTACGCCATTGATGCAAAAAGTCGACTACTTTCTCCTCGCTGTAGCCTTCCTTCTCTTCCAGATAAGCACTGTTCTGTGTATGCACTACTTTACCCTCATCATCCAGCACCACGAAGACCGGAAATCCAAAGCGCTGCGGATAAGAAAGTGATTTTAAAACATCCAGATTCTTATTTTCCTTGCTGTAATTCACATGCAGAAAGATAAAATCGGCTTTCATTGTTGAATCCACTTTCGCATTCGAATGACTAAACCTATCAAACATTTTACACCAGCGGCACCAGTTCCCGCCGATCATCAACATCACATGCTTTTTCTCTGCCTTTGCTTTCTTCACGCTCTCCCCTATTTCCATTTTCGCATCAGCCTCCGGACGATAGATCAATACCGAATCCTTCTGCGCAATTGCAACGGAATTTATAATTGTTAAAAGAAATAGTATACGGAGCATGTTTTTATTTATTAGCTGATTTTTGGCTACCGGCTTCGGGCTTCCGGCTACCGGCTTCGGGCTTCGGGCTTCCGGCTTATTTTTATTGCGAATTAATTCTCTTTTGGGAATAATTTATGGATTGTAGAGTCCAGTACTCCGCTCCTATCTTGCAGCCCACTGCCTCCGCCCTTCGCAGAAAGCCCAAAGCCGGTAGCTGGTAGCCGGAAGCCGGTAGCTTCGTTTTGCTAACGGCCTATTATTTCGATTTCTCAATTCTTATTCCGACGTCCATTACTCCCGGCAATGGATTCAATCGCATCGCCTGAGTAAATTCAAATCGATATTCTCCCTTTTGAGGGAAGCTGACATTCTTCTTAAACAATACACGGTTATCCCAGATATCACCTAAGCCTTCACCCAACCATTTCCCATCAGGAGTGGCCAGCATAATCTCCAGCGTATCGCGATCTAATTCTCCTCCCGGAAAAGTGGTGTTGAGGAAGAGAAAAATATTGCTGAACGGATAATGGCTGGCATTCCGCAGGTTGATATAGACATTGTGTGCGCTGGTCGTATCGTCGATAGAGGCCAGGAAGGTCATGGGTTTATCCGCCGACCAGTTGTTGTCTTCAATTTTATGATTCTCTTCGTACACTACGGAAGAATCACAAGCGGAAAAAAATACAAGCAGCAGGAAAACCATAAACTTCGAAACGTTTTTACTTTTCGTTACGGCCTGACCGATAGTTGGTACGCGGTTCATTGTTGTTACTATTTATGCGTTATCACTTCCCGGCGCTTTCCTCGGCGGACGATTTCCTGAAGGTGCCGGTGTTGGATTTGCCGGAGGCGTTGCCGGACTTCCCGAAGCATTTCCATTTTCTGCAGGTGCCTGACGCTGTGGACGGGCGCCCTGTTGTTGTGGAGATGGAGCCGGAGAAACAGGAGCGGGCTTAGGCGCTTGCGGGGCCGGCTGCGGATTTGTCTGCGGCTTTTGCTGCGGCGCTGGCTGAGCAGAGGTCTGCGCCGGAGGCTGATTGCCCGTTGGAGGCTGTCGGCGGGGCGGTGCATTGCGTTGCTCCTGCTGTGGTTTATTTTGGGGCGGCTGTTGACCGGGAGCAGTATTGCGTTGCTCCTGCTGTGGCTTCTGCTGCTGTGGCTTTTGCGATGCATCTCCCTGCTGCGGTTGCTGACGCGGATTTGCGCCACGCTGAGGAGGACCACCTGCAGGTTTCTGCTGGGGACGTTGTTGTCCCTGACCTTGCGGATTTTTTTGTTGCGGCTGTTGCGGACGAGCGCCTGCTTCTGAAGGAGTAGCGGAAGATGTTGCACCCGGTTTCTTTTTCTTCTTCTTCTTTTTCTTCCGGTCCATGCGGGTCAGACTATCTTGTCCCACCACATCATCGTAACCCAATTCATCCTCTTCCTCTTCCATCTCAATGGCACCGGTATCATCCGGTTTCACACCCTGTTTATTCAACGCGATAATTTCCTTGACACGATCCACATCCATCGGCACCCATTGCTCCGCGCCGAAGAAAGTACGCTCATCGCCTTCCCTTGGTTCAGGAAGAAGGGCGTACCACATGATGCGTTTGAAGATATCCGTCTTGCGATGCAGCAAAGTTCCCTTTCCTGTCAGCAACTTAATTCCGGAATCAGGAATATCTCTAACGGCATCCATATACGTATCCAGCTCATAATTGAGACAACACTTCAGCTTACCACATTGTCCGGCGAGCTTAATGGGATTCAAACTTAAATTCTGATAACGTGCAGCACTCGTAGACACCACTTTAAAATCGGTGAGCCATGTCGAGCAACACAACTCTCTTCCGCAGGAGCCGATACCACCGAGGCGGGCTGCTTCCTGACGCATACCGATCTGACGCATCTCGATACGCACTTTAAACTGATCGGCTAAACGCTTGATGAGTTCACGGAAATCGACGCGATCATCGGCGGTATAAAAAAAGGTGGCTTTCTTGCCATCGCCCTGATACTCCACATCGCTGATCTTCATCTTTAAATTCAGCGCCAATGCCATTTTCCGCGAGCTATGCATCGTGGTAAACTCCAGGTCCTTTACTTCCTTCCACTTGTCCACATCCGCTTGCTTGGCGGTACGGTACAACTGTTTTATTTCATGAGAATCTTCCTTCAGTCCACGCTTACGCAACTGAAACCGCACCAACTCCCCCACCATACTAACTTCCCCGATATCGTGACCGGGGTTTCCTTCAACTGCCACCATTTCCCCGACGTGCACCTCGAGGTTATTGATATTCCGGTAAAACTCTTTACGGCTTCCTTTAAATCGTATTTCCACTATATCGAAAGACTTTTGTCCTTCGGGGAGATACATATCAGAGAGCCAGTTATAGACGTTTAATTTATTGCATCCACCTGTTCCGCAAGTGCCATTACTACGACAGCCTGCAGGAGTTCCGGTACTGGTGGCAGTTGAACACGAGCTACATCCCATAGATTGCTTTTTTTATGTTCATTGCCATTTGGCATATATAGAGACGATCCGAATCCGGACCGGGTAATCATTTTATCTGAAGAATCCGACTGACCTTCAACGACAAATCTAAGAATAAGATCTTTGCATAGGCATTCCTTTCCAAATGATACGACGCCTCACTCAAAGCCTCGGAAAAAAGATCCACATTATTCAGGTTGATAAACGGTATAAACTTTTGAAGAGCAGCCCGTTGCGTTTCCTCGAGCCGCACCAGCGGACCTTCGCTGACATTTACTAACATACATTCCCTGATAACCTGCAGACTCGCCGCCAGAAACTGCTTCTGTTCTTCGCGCGTTTCCGCCGCCATCCCATCTACCCAGGCGAGGAGTTTGTCCATCACTTTCAACGGATTGAAACAGAGACGCATCCAATTCAGGAACGCTTCTTCATGACTCCCGGCACCCTTTTCCCTTCCGGCAATTTCCAGCGCCAGGTTATAATCCCCTTCCGAAAGCCGGGCAATATCATAGGCCTCGGGTTCCGGAAAATCAAACTGACTTTGCAGTCCGGCCACGACCTCTTCTTCCTGCAAGCGCGACAACTTTACCAACTGCATCCGGCTCTGAATCGTCACCAGCAATTGATCGCGGGCTTCGGAGGCGAGGATGAAAACGGTATCGGCAGGAGGTTCTTCGAAGCTCTTCAACAATTTATTCGCACAGACCGTATTCATTTTCTCGGGCATCCAGATGATAATCACCTTATACTTTCCCTCGAAGGCCTTCAGATTAATCTTGTGCACAATCTCCTGCGCCTCCTCTGCCGGAATAAAACCCTGCTTCGACTTCGAGTCGCCCACCATGATATAGTCCACCCACTCATTCAGGTTCGCGTAGGGATTGGCCAGCAACAGCTCCCGCCACTGCGCGATATAATCCATACTCTTCGGCTTTTGAATTCCACCGCCCGTCACAATCGGATACACGAAATGAATATCGGGATGCACCATCTTCGCCGCCCGCTTACAGGAACCGCAAACTCCGCAACTATCATCTTCCAGGGGAGATTCACAATTCAGAAACTGCCCAAAGGCCTGTGCCAGCGGCAATACTCCCGAGCCGGGCTGACCAAAAAACAGAAGAGCATGACTCACACGCCCCTCACGACTACTGGTGAGGAGTCTTTCTTTAACGGCCTGCTGACCGATCACATCGCGGAATTGCATGGGGGCAAAGATAGGGAAGTGAGGGGGAATGGGGGGGGGAGGAACTCTCGTCAATTGACGAGATTGGAGGAGGGGGAGGAAGGGTAACGAGGGAGAGGGCTAGAAACTGCGAGAAAACCGGTTAAAGTGCAACACCCCCGACCCGGGCTGACCAAAAAACAGAAGAGAATGACTCACCCGCCCCTCACGGCTACTGGTGAGGAGTCTTTCTTTAACGGCCTGCTGACCGATCACTTCGCGGAATTGTATGGGGGGGGAAGGATTGGGAGGAGGGGGGAACAGAGCGAGGAACAGAGCGAGTACGAGGGACAGAGCGAGGAGGGCATTGCTGCAAGTAAGTGAATGTTAGGCGAAATTGCAGGAAAACCCTACATCAACAGACAGTCTGGATAACTTTTGACACAAAACGAAAACCATATAGGCCAAAATATTAACTTTGACCATCTAACATCCATGACAATGGAAAGAATAAAATTTATAGACCTTTTTTGTGGCATCGGTGGTTTTCGGACAGCGATGGACCAAGCCTGCATAGAAAACGACCTCATCCCTGAATGTGTTTTCTCATCGGACATTGACAAATATTGCCAAGACAGCTATGAAGCCAACTTTGGACATAGACCTACAGGTGACATCACAAAAGTTGACGAAAAAGATATTCCCGACCACGACATTTTATTTGCAGGCTTTCCTTGCCAACCATTCAGCATCATCGGACAAATGCAAGGGTTTAATGACATCAGGGGAACCTTGTTTTTTGACATTGCAAGAATAATAAAACACAAAAAGCCAAAGGCTTTTGTGCTTGAAAATGTCAAACAACTTGTTGGACATAACGGTGGTAAAACGCTTAAAACTATTATCAAGACTTTAGAAAAAGATTTAGGATACACCATAAAATTTGCAGTACTAAATGCACTTGACTACGGACTTCCTCAAAAACGTGAACGTGTTATTATCGTTGGGCACAGAGAGCCAATCATGTTCAGTTTTCCTTCACCAGTTAGACCATTCAAGCCGCTTTCAGAAATTCTTGAAAAAAAAGTTGACAAGAAGCATTACGCATCTGAATATATTGCGCAAAAACGTAAAGAAACTCACAAGTCAGCTTACAAACTTTCTATTTGGCACGAAAACAAAGCAGGCAATATTTGTTCTTATCCATATTCCTGTGCATTGCGTGCAGGAGCATCATACAACTATTTACTTGTAAACGGAGAAAGACGATTAACGCCAAGAGAATTGTTCCGCTTACAGGGTTTTCCCGACAGTTATAAAATTGTAGTTGCGGACGGGCAAGCAAGAAGGCGAGCTGGAAATGCAGTTCCAGTGAATTTAGTAAAGGCAGTTATTTTAAAACTATTACCGTTTGTAGCAAACTCTATAGATATAACTTCGGTTTTAAGAGAATATGAAGTCAGATATGGAGAACAATAAATTACCAAAATTACGAACAGTAAGCAAGTCTGTTTCGGCTTTTCCGTTAAACGAATTCCCGAAGGACTTTCCCTTTTTGCTTGGCAAAGAGTTAATTTATTTATTGGCTTCAAAAGGTAAACCCGAACTTGAAGGCACTGAATGGGAAAGCATTTTTGCAACTTGCATTGGTGCTGACTGGAAACCTTCAAATGTTGGGCTTGACGATGTTGTATTGGGCAACACCGCTTGGGGTGCAAAGACTGTAAAAGCTACAAAGCCATCAACCCAAAAACAAGTAAGACTAATTTCAGGACGAAATTCCCCGAACTATTCATTTGGCGAGCGTAGCGACCAAAAGCAGACCCGACTTTAATCGGCAAACTTGTTCTTGAAATTTGGAACGAGCGAGTTTCAGCAATCAGAGAAAAATATAAACATTTAAGAACGGTAGTTATGGTGAAGTCAAACGACCTTTCCGAAGTTGTTGTGTTTGAGTTTGAAACCATTCGATATGACTACGAACTATACAATTGGGAATGGAACAAGAATAATAACCTTGTTGGATCAAACAAAAAGGCAGGAGAACATTGTTTTACTTGGCAACCGCACGGTTCACAGTTTACAATTGTTGAAGACGTTCCAGAAAAATGTTTAGTAATCAAAATCAAGAAGCCAAAAACGCTTGACAAAGACCAAATTTTAAAAGCACTTGGGTTCGACAAATCTTGGGTGACAGTCACTCAAAAGATAAGAAATCCTTGACGAGAGGGAGCGCAACAGCACTTAACACAGGTAGCCGTTGCACAAGTCTGCAAAAATCCGCCAATTCATTAAATCCGTGTTTTCTTTTAAACGCACTATTCCCTGAATACAGCTTCAATTATCCAACCCATCATAACATTTCACATCTTCAAAACTGGCACCCGCTAGGTAAATCGGTGAATCGGGCTTCGCGATTGCATCACTTTGGAAGGAAACAGTTGAAATACCCTGCCGCCGGAAATATACACAAAGTAAAAATCGGCATGCATCCTCTTCGCTGCCCGCTTACAGGAGCTATCGCGAAACCTCGCGACCGCAGCTATCGTGCTCCAGTGGGGAATCACAATTCAGAAACTGGGTAAAGGCCTGCTGCAGTGATAAGACAGCTGAACCGGGCTACCCAAAAAACAACAAGGCATGACTCACCCGCCCCTCACGACTACTGGTAAGGAGTCTTACTTTAACGGCCTGCTGACCTATTACATCGTGGAATTGAATGGGGGGGAGGATTGGGAGGAGGGGGATTGTCGTAGGGGATTAACAGAGGGGATTCTTATAGTCTTTAAAAAACTTTACGTCCGCATCACTACAATCCCTATTTTTGAGTTCAATTCAAGTTACATACAACCTAATAAACTCTAATAAGAGCCTCTTCATTAATGCTTTAATAACTTCGAACCATGGCAGATGTTCACGATAAGCTGACAAGAAGTTTTAACATGAGCCAGATTAGGAGCAAGGACACAAAACCAGAGCTAGTAATAAGAAAATTTCTACATTCAAGCGGCTTGCGATACAGATTACACGACAATAAACTGCCGGGAAAACCAGACTTGGTTTTCCCTAAATTTAAAACAGTTCTGTTCGTTCATGGCTGCTTTTGGCATGGACATGACAATTGCAAGTATTTTGTTATACCTAAAACAAGGACAGACTGGTGTTTAAAGAAAATTAATAAAAACAAGGCTAATGACCTGAAAAACTTTGCCAAATTGAAGAAATTGGGTTGGAAAGCATTTACCATCTTTGAATGTGAACTTAAGAAATTAAAACAAAAGAGTACTTTGAATAAAATATTGACACGATTTAACAAATTATCATTAGATATATAAGTATGAGTAAACTCACATATATAGATCTTTTTGCGGGAGCAGGTGGTCTTTCTGAAGGATTTATCCGAGAGAATTTTGAGCCAATTGCTCATGTTGAGATGAGTACAGAAGCATCCGACACTTTACGGACAAGAGTTGCGTTTCATCATTTTCAGCAGAAGAAAAAACTCAATCAGTATTTCGCTTATTTGAAACAAGAAATTTCAAGAAATGAATTGTGGAATTCCATTCCACAAGAATTACTTGAATCAGTCATCAATGAGGAAATCACTGAAAAGAGCATTGAAAATATTTTCGCAAAAATTGACTTGCAACTTGATTTAAAAAAAGTTGATGTAATTATTGGAGGCCCGCCTTGTCAGGCCTATTCACTTGTAGGCAGAAGCCGAGACCCGAACAGAATGGAAGGCGATAAAAGAAATTTTTTGTTTCGCTACTATGCTGAATTTCTCATTCGTTACAAACCGAAATATTTTGTGTTTGAAAATGTTTTAGGAATACTCACAGCCGGAAACAAAAAATATCTAAACGAAATGATGCAACTTTTTGAATCAATTGGTTATTCAGTTGCAAAGCCTACCGTCTTGAATGCAGAGGAATATGGAGTGCTGCAAAAAAGAAGAAGAGTTATCATTATCGGACATAAAGGAAAAAAGAAATTCAATTTTCCAGAACTTGAAACAGTAGTAAATAACTGGGAGACAAAAAAAGATTTATTCTTCGACTTGCCGAAATTAAAACCAGGAGAAGAATTACATATTGCGAATTACACAAAACCAATTAACGAATATCTTAAAAAAACAGGAACGAGAAATGGAGTTGACTTCGTTACGCAACACATTACAAGACAACACAACGAAAGAGATTTGGAAATTTATTGCATCGCAATTGATAAATGGTTGAATGGAAAGCAACGGTTGAAATATGACGAACTACCATATCGATTACAAACCCATAAAAATGTTTTAGCATTTCTTGACCGTTATAAAGTAGTTGACCCAACTGGTCACTCTCATACTGTAGTTGCTCACATTGCGAAGGACGGACACTATTACATTTATCCAGACAAGAAACAAGTTCGTTCAATTTCCGTTCGTGAAGCAGCAAGAATTCAATCGTTCCCTGATGATTATTTTTTTGAAGGTGGAAGAACAGCAGCATTCAAACAAATTGGAAATGCAGTTCCGCCATTGATGGCTGAAAAAATTGCAACATCAATAAAGGAACTATTACTAAATGGCTAAACCCACTTTTAAAGTGAACAACGATGAACAAAGGACTAATTCAGAAACTGCAATACTCTTATGCAGGGCAACACGATGAAGCTCATTCACTTCCATTGCCTCTGAAAGATTCGCTTCAACTCATTTCGGATTTCTTCGCAAGCAATACAACAAACAAGCTTTGTTTAGTTTTTCCTTCAAAGGAATTTGCTGCTCAATGGCTTTCTATTCCAACAGTTCTATTTCTCATTGAAAACGACTTTGCACATTTCAAAGGAGAAATCTTTGAATCATACAGACAATATAAACCAGGAGAAAAACTTATTCTAAACAACATTGCAATAGTAGAATGGGGAGGAATAAAATCAAACGGAGTTACTTTCAAAACAAAGGGAACTAAAGATTCTTCCGGCGCAGAAATTACAATCAGATTCTCTGATGTAATCATGTTGCAGAAAGCACCAGCAAGCAGAAAGGTTTTATCTTCTCTCAAAACAGTCAAAGAAGCTTTGCCATCAAGAAACATTACGCCGACAGAAAAACTTTTAAATATTGACGCTTACGGCAACAAAGAATTTATCAAGAATAAAATTTGCCTTGTAAGCAAATTCAAATCCTATGATGATTCAATTGCAGAAATTGAAATGAACCTTGCCTCATTGCCGGAATATTTTCGGGAAGGAAAGATTGATGAAAATGGAGCAGCAGACATAAACAGTCCGCTACTCATTTCAAATAACCTTTCAACTCTTGCTTTGTATGTAACGCTTTCAGCAACTTCTGTTTCTAAAATTATCATTGACGGTTTTGCAACTATTCAGGAAAGAGGAACTGACTTTTCAGACATTGATGTAAAAGGCATTCCGACAATTTTAATAACTGATTTATCAGAGATAGAAAGTTTTGAAACTATCGGCAACTTTGGTTTTGAGTTTTTTAATTTCACAAAAGAGAATTTGCAACTTGAAACAACGGCAAACCTTTCTCCCTTCCATTCATTTGACAAGAAGCTGAGAAAATATCTTGCGTTCAATCTTGTAAAAGAGATTTGCCAGAACACAGAACTTGAAACCACGACACAGAAAATTCATTCCATAGTGAAAGATGAATCCAACAATGATCTGACCTTACTGAAAATTTCTCTTATTCAACTCACTAATCTTGTTTCAAGAATTTCTCACTTACCAACTGCTAATGAAATTTCAGTTTTCAATTCTAAAATCAACAGTATTGAAACCTTGTTTCTTCGGTGCAGAATGTGGTTAGGCGATTCACACAAACCGATTGAAGAAAGTATTTCACTTCTCAAATCTGTAATTAAAAATTTCGCTTCAAATCCATCTGAAAAATGTACAAGATTGAAAGTGCTAATGAGTACAACGCATTATGATTACATCATTTGCCCAACAGAAGAAGAAGCAAGGGCATTAAATAATTCACTTCCTAAACCTGCATACACACACAGACCGAAAGTAATCTCCGTAGCTGATGTGAACGACAGTTTACTTTCAAGCAAACCAATAAAAGGGATTCTTACAGGTTGGGCAAAGTCAAATAACATTAACAGAATTCTATCTTCATTTCTTTTTTCAGAACTCACAGTTTTGCTCTACCAGTTTGAAAATAGGTATTACAATTCATTGCAAAGAAGAAACAGACAATACAGTGAGAACATCAAGGCAACGATTAACAGCAAAGGCATTCGTTCTGCAGGTGAATCAGAAAAAACAAAAGGTTTTTCTGATTTGTATTCAGGTGATGAAGTTGTTTCAACCACTTCTGAAAACTCCTTTGACATTTTAGATTTTGAATTCAAACTTGACAACGCACAGTATTCAAAATACATAGCGAAGGGAAATATGATTGATAGTATCAAAGCAAAACGGATTGTCTTTGAAAGCGACCTTTTTATTTACACAACCGAATCGCATAAGTTTTTAGTCATAAACGAATTGATTGAAAAACATGGTGCAAAAGCAAATCTTCACAGGAGAAAAGTTGAAGGATTGAAAACCGGTGATGTAATTGCATTGATAAATACCGACCGAGATATTTTGGTTGAATTAGTTGAGAAGAACATCAACACCAAAGAATTAGCTTCTGTAAAACAGTGGACAGAACTTTGGAAAAATCTTATGAAAGAATACTATGCTTCAATAGGAAATGATTTCAAAATATTAGTTGAGGACTTGCGGAAAAATGATTGTAAGAAGCATGAAGTTACTATCAGAACTTGGTTACAAGACGAAAACAGAATTGGTCCTGATGATAACGCTGACTTAATCAGTATTGCACTTTTGACAAACTCAAATCTTCTGAATGATAACATCAACACAGTAAGAGAAGCGATTAGGAAAATGACAGGTTGGAGAATGAAAGCTTCTGACCTTATCACTGACAAAATCAAAGCACAGATTCACGAGTTTGCAGACAGTTCAATAATCAACAAGAAAATTTTGGTTGAAGGATTGGGAAGTGTAATCGTTTTGAAAGTTAATGAGGTTTCAAATGTGTGGGAGAATATTGATGTGAAATATGTAAACAGATTACTGCAAAAGGAAATTATCTAATGGCGAAACTATTACCACCATACATAGACAAGAATTGCAAAAGCACAGGTGAGAAAATGCTGTTTGAAATTCTCAAGAACAGCCCTTTCTCTAAAGATTGGATTGTGTTGCACTCACTTAACTTATCTCAACACACGGTTCGCTTGTATGGTGAAATTGATTTTCTGATTTTAATTCCTGGCGGTGGAATTTTCGTGATGGAAGTAAAAGGCGGTGATGTAAAATGTATTGATGGTGTTTGGCATTACACAAACAAATTCAATGTCACAAACACAAGCAATGTGGGACCGTTCAATCAGGCAAGGGATGCAATGTTTTCATTGCGTTCCGCAATTGAAAAAGAATTTGGCAGAGGACACAAGTTCACAAAAGTTTTATCCGGTTTTCTTTGTGCGTTTCCTCACATCAGTTTTGACAAGCACAGTGTTGAATATGAACCTTGGCAAATACTTGATAAAGATTCAATGCAAAACGGAATAGAAAATTTCTTCAAGAATTTAGTTCAGCAGTTTACACAAAAGCACAGAGGCAAAGATGGTTTTCAGAAAAAGATTCTTTGCCAAATACAAACGATTTGAATTTGTTGTGTAATTTATTAAGAGGAGATTTTGAAAGAGTGCGAACAGTTAAAGAACGTTTGACAGAGTTTGATAAGGAAGTAAAACAATACACAGAGGAACAATACAGAATTCTTGATTCAATTCAACTCAATGAGAGAAGCGTAACACAAGGAAGTGCCGGAACAGGAAAGACAATGATTGCTCTTGAATCAGCAGTGAGAGCAGCGTCAGAAGGCAAAACAGTTTTTCTTACCTGCTACAACCGTTTAATTGGTGAGTGGATGCAAAAGCAAGTTGAAGAATGGAAAGACAAAATAACAGTTTCAAGTTTACACAGTTTTTTATTTGAGCAATCAAAAGGTTTTGATTACGATAAATCGCAAAGCAGCAAACAAATTTTTTACACAAAGTATTTACCGACATTGTTGAAGAACATTTATCAAAAAGGAATCAGCAAGAAGTTTGACAAGTTGATAGTTGATGAAGGTCAGGACTTAATTAGAGAAGAATATTTGAGTTTGTTTGATTCAATGGTAACAGGCGGTTTAGAAAATGGAGATTGGGAAATTTACGGTGACTTTGAAAGGCAAGCAATCTATGCACAGCTTTCAAAATTGGAAATGATTGACTTGCTTAAAAGTTCAGGACAACATTCCAACTTTCTTTTGAAAATAAATTGCCGAAACACAAAACAAGTTGGAGAAGAAACTTCTTTGATTTCAGGATTTGAAAAGCCACCTTTTTTACTTGAACATTTAGAAGGTATTCCAGTTGAATATCTTTTCTACAAAGACGAAGCAGAGCAAAAGAAATTATTAGCTGAGCAGTTGAAAAATCTTTCCGAAAGCAAATTGCCATTGCATGAATTGATAATTATTTCACCAAGAAAGTTTGAGAACTCATGTCCCAATTCATTTTCCGGTTTTACAATCAGAGAAATAAAAAACACAAATGAGATTGCAGCCACACAAAATTTCTTTGGCTTTGCAACAGTCCAATCATACAAGGGAATGGAAAGCAATTATGTTGTGATTACAGACATTGAAGATTTGACAAGTGAAGTTGCAAAGTCATTGTTGTATGTTGGAATGAGCAGAGCAAGATATGGTTTGATATTGCTCATTGCGGAATCAAAGCGAAACGATTACCGAGAGCTTCTAAAAAGAAAACTCAATTAAAATGAGAGACGATATTCTGAAATTTATAAAAAGGGAATTGATTGGTCCTGACCCCGTGAAGCCACACATACAGGAGAACGGGGAAGAAATTTTAATCAACGAGCCACCACGGTTGAGATACGGTGCAGGGGTTTTATTTCCGAGAGCAGCGACTTTTGATAAAGCCGATTCAACTTCTTCTGATGAAGATAAAGTTTTAGAAAAAATTGAAGAAGAAAAAAAGAATACTGATAACCCTGTAAAAACTGAAGATAGCAAAGCACCAGTTGACATGAGTGAGGACTTTGAAGAAGAAATAGGATTGGCAAATAGTTTTCTTCCGTCAGCAATGGGGTTCAGTTGCTTTTCACAAATTCCGAAAGACGGTTTCAAAGTGAAAGCGAATGTTGCAGTTTATGAAATCAAAAAATATTCCTACACCAAAGAAGATGGAACAGCAGTAACACGAAAAGCATATTACCGAATCCCATTAGACCAAGAATTCACTTTG
Organism: Bacteroidota bacterium; assembly: GCA_016713925.1. Taxonomy (NCBI): domain Bacteria; kingdom Pseudomonadati; phylum Bacteroidota; species Bacteroidota bacterium. The sequence goes on along the minus strand of JADJOH010000008.1, from coordinate 1,097,438 downwards.
AATGCAAATGAAATTCCGTTACAGTCAGGGAAATTCGTTGACAAAGTTTTGGTTGACAAAGACGGAAAGGAAATAAATCTGAAACTGAATATCCGTAACAGAACACACGGAGAAAGTTTAGGTAAAAACATTCATCTGCTAACTTTTACTCTCATAAATTTAAACACAGGCGGAACAGAAAATATCAAAAACGAAGATTGTTTTTTTCAAGTTTCATTTTCGGTGAGTGCGGATGAAAAATGTTTTTGTCCTTACAAAGCAGCATCAGCAAAGACAGACAAGGAAGATGAAAAATCAAACCTTTTACTTTTCAGAAAGAAGAAAACTTTTGCGGTTGGACACGGTTGTTCACCTTCATGGAATGATAGCGATGAAACTTTTACAAGTTCAATTACAACAAATGCAATTCCTTCTTATGAAATAAAACCAATTGTTCCGAATGAATTGAAAAGTGTTGAACTGAAAATGTTTGACCTAAGCGATTTGTCAGGCAAAGATATTACAACCAATCTTGTCAAACTGAATTCAGAATACATAACATGGATAAACGAACAAGAGAGAATTGCAAATGCAGAATTGAAAGACGAACTTTTAGAAACTGCATTGCGACACATTGAAAGTTGCCGTTTGTGTTTGTCAAGAATGAAAGAAGGAGTTCAACTATTGAACACGAATGAAAAAGTTAATCGTGCTTTCAAATTGATGAACAGAGCAATGTTGTTGCAACAACTTAATTACAGCATTGAAACACGGAACTGGATTGTTGAAAGAGGAAGCATCACAGGATTGAAAGATGCAATCATTCCAAACATCAATGACAGTTCAACCTGGAAACAAGGACTTGGAGCATGGAGACCTTTTCAGCTTGCTTTTATTCTTATGAATTTGAATTCAATGTTTGATGCACAACATCAAGACAGAGAAATGGTGGACTTGATTTGGTTTCCGACAGGTGGGGGAAAGACAGAAGCATATTTGGGTTTGTCAGCGTTTACAATTTTTCTCAAAAGGTTAAAAGACAAAAACGATTCAGGCACAACTGTATTGATGCGTTACACATTGCGACTGCTAACAGCACAACAATTTCAAAGAGCAGCATCATTGATTTGTGCATGTGATAAAATCAGAAAAGAAAACGAAGAAGAATTAGGAACACCGAGAATTACAATTGGACTTTGGGTTGGTTCTGATTCAACTCCAAACAAAAGAGATGCAGCGAAGAAAGCATTTCAAATAATGGAGCAAGGCAGAGAAGAAGATAATCCTTTCATCGTTTTGAAATGTCCTTGGTGTGGTTCACAAATGGGCTATCTGAAAGAAGCAAGAACAAACAAAGTAAAAGGTTATAAGCGAAGGAGAGTTGGAACGAAAGAAACAATCATTTATCAGTGCGACAATCAGCAATGCGATTTTTCAAAAGCAGATTTCAATTTGCCCTTGGTAGTGATTGATGAAGATATTTATACCAATCCCCCTACTCTTTTAATCGGAACGGTTGACAAATTCGCAATGCTGACATGGAGACCGGAAGCAAAAACAATTTTTGGTTTCAGAGAAAATGAAAGACCATTCTCACCTCCGGAATTAATTATACAGGATGAGTTGCATTTAATTTCGGGTCCGTTAGGTTCCATGGTTGGTTTGTATGAAACAATGATTGAAGAACTTTGCACAGCAAATAACATCAAACCAAAAATTATTGCATCATCTGCAACAATCAGCAGAGCAAAAGAACAAATCAATTCGCTTTACGGTAGAGGAACAAACAATGTAAATATTTTCCCTGCACAATGTTTAAGTGCGGGTGATTCATTCTTTGCATACGAGGACAATGCAAGCACAGGTAGAATTTACACAGGCATATTTGCATCTGCATTGCCTTCACATGCAACAGCACAGGTAAGAGTTTTATCTGCTTTGCTTCAATCAGTAAAATCAATTCCGGTTGCAGACGAAAAAGAAAGAGACCCTTATTGGACTGCATTGACTTACTTCAATAGCATTCGTGAGTTAGGACATGCGGCTACTCTTATTCGTGCTGACATTCGTGAATACATGAATTCAATTTGGATTCGTAAAGCAATCAAAGGCGATGAAAGGAGATTCATCAACAGAGATATTGAATTGACAAGTCGTATCAACAGCAACGACATTCCAGAATATCTTGAACAACTTTTAAAATCATGGACAGGAGATAAAACAGAATATCCGGTTGATGTTTGTCTTGCAACAAATATGATTTCAGTTGGAGTTGACATTCCAAGATTAGGTTTAATGACTGTTATCGGACAACCAAAAACTACATCAGAATATATTCAGGCAACAAGCCGTGTAGGTCGTTCAAAGAAAGGTCCCGGAATTGTTTTCACAATTTACAATTGTTCAAAGCCAAGAGACCGTTCTCACTTTGAACACTTCCAGGAATATCATTCAAAAATTTACAGCAAGGTTGAACCGACAAGTGTTACGCCTTTTTCAGCACCAGCAAGAGAAAGAGCATTACATGCAATCTTAATCGGACTGATTAGATTTTATTCAACAGACCAAAGCACAGAGAAGCCAAGACCATTTCCAAACAAAGATGTGATTGAAAGAGTAACGCAAATTATTTATGACAGAGTGAATTTGATTGACGAAGAAGAATATGAATCTACATTAAAACTACTTGAAGAGAAAATCAGTGAATGGCAGTTAGAACTGCCAATAGAGTATGGCGGATTCGGCAATCAGCAAAATTCTGTTTTAATGTACCCAGCAGGCACTTCTATTTCTGAAAATTTGAAGGGTGCATGGTCAACTCCAACTTCAATGAGGAATGTTGATTCATCATGTGAAGCTTATATCATGTCACGAGATTCAAAATATTTTAACATTGACGAAAATTAAATTATGCCCGCAAAAAGACCTATAAGACGCTCACAATTAATTTCTCCTTGGGGAGTTGGGCAGATGATTAACTTTCCCAAAGATGAGTCATTAATGGTAGTCGGTCTTGATATGTGGGAAGAAAAATTCAGAACCATTACTGAGTTAGATGAATTCAAAATACAAGAACCAAGACTTGCGAAAAGATTAGGAGTAAAGGAATTTCGATTACCTCCAGATTTCAGAGACCCAGGGCCAGGTGTTACAAATCCATCATTAAAAATTCCATTCGTTAGATTTCCTCGTTGGCATTATTGTACAAGTTGCGGTCACATGGAGAAAGTATCAATTTACGATTCTCAGAAACCAACTTGCACTGGTGTTTCATTTGGTTCAGGAAGGTCATGTTCCGATAAAACAGAAAGGCAAAGACAAAAATTAATTCCTGTTCGGTTTATTGCAATTTGCCCACATGGACACATTGAAGACTTTCCTTTCCTGGAATGGGTTCACGGTGGAACACAACCTGAAGGAGAACACAATTTAAGATTGAGGGCAGGTAGAAGTTCAGGTGCATTATCAGGTATTGAAATTACTTGCAGTTGCGGAGCACATAAAACAATGGCAGGAGCATTCAACGAACAATCACTTACAAAGATTGGTGTTACTTGTTCCGGTGGCAGACCGTGGTTAGGTGAAGAAGCAGAAAGAAATAACACAACACATTGCGGACAACATTTAATCGTAGTTCAAAAAGGTGCATCCAATGTTTACTTCTCACAAGTTCGCAGTTCAATCTATTTGCCTCAATGGGAAAAATCAGTTGACAGAAGATTGGTTGAAGTGTTGGAAAAGAATTGGGGATTTCTGACAACAGGAATGGAGAACGGAAATTTTCAACGAATGAGATTTGAATTAGTTGCAGAAAGAAATTTTGCAGAGGATAAAAAAGAACTCTACACAGAAAAATTATTGGAAGCAGCTACAAAAAGAATTTCCGGTGCTGACAGTTCAAACACTGATGATTCAGAGGAGAAATATAGAAAAATGGAGTATGATGCGATACTTGCAGAAGCCGGAGGAGAAAACCAGGATTTCTTTGTTTCAAAAAATCCGGCGAACGCTTATGATGATTCAGAAACAGGTGGAGCAATCAGCACAGGTTTAACAAGCATTGGATTATTACACAAGCTGAGAGAGACAAGAGCATTTGTAGGTTTTTCAAGATGGCTTCCTGATGATGGAAAAACTTTAGATGCGAAAAAGGATTTTATAAAACTTGGCAGAAGTATCACTTGGCTTCCAGCAATGGTTGTAAGAGGTGAAGGAGTGTTCTTTGAGTTTAGTGAAAAGCGATTGAAAGAATGGGTAACAAAAAAAGAAGTGATTGCAAGAGCAAAGTTTTTATCTTACAATTACAACAAACCACGAGAAGCGAAAGGACAAAAGCGAAGGGAAATAAAACCGGAGTTTGTTTTGATTCACACCTTTGCTCATTTAGTCATTAACCAATTTAGCTATGAATGTGGTTACGGAAGTTCTGCATTGCGTGAAAGAATTTATTGCAATCTTGAATTTCCAAACGAAGTGATGAACGGAGTTTTGATTTACACCGCATCAGGAGATTCAGAAGGTTCTTTAGGTGGACTAGTAAGGCAAGGAAAGCCCGGTAATCTTGAAACGATAGTGTACAACGCAATTGAAAATGCAAGGTGGTGCTCAAGCGACCCTATTTGCATTGATAGTCACGGACAAGGTCCGAACTCTTGCAATCTTGCAGCTTGTCATAATTGTGCTTTGTTGCCGGAAACTTGTTGCGAAGAATCAAACATGTTACTTGACAGAGCAATGTTGATAGGAGAATTAGACAACCCTTCAATTGGATATTTTAATTTCAAGTAATGATGAAACAAATAGTCCTCACTCAAAATAATACACTCCTAAAAAACGCACAAGCCAACGCTTCAAGCAATTTTAATTTAAGAGCATTTTTTCTCCACCCTAAGAAGCATTTCTAATTTTCTATATCCCACCCTTATGTGATTTAATTTTTTTGCAATCGCACAACCTTCTGGAGATTCCGGACCATGTTGACCCCTCATTCCGATTGATGTTGACCCCCTATTCCGGCGAAGCTGACCCCCAGGGAAGTGTTTTTGTTGGTTGAAAGTGGTAAAGTGGAGCTGACATTCCGGCACATATTGACCCCCTAAATAATGGCTGACATTCCGACGCATGTTGACCCCTTGATGCCTGTCATTCCGGCGCATCTTGACCCCCTAAAAGTTTGATTGCAATAAGAACTGAAGAACATTTGCTTTTATAAAAGGCAAATAGATGGCTTCAAAACCTAAATCAATGGACACCCTACTGGAGGTGGAGATTCCGGACCATGTTGACCCCCAATTCCATCTCGTTGCATGACAACGAGATGACCCCTATTCCGTCTCGTCGCACAACAGCGAGATGCCCCACATAGGGACCGAGCAAGCTACTAGTGGTAAAATGAGTCGGCCATTCCGGTCGCGAGAATTCGCGATTGTACGCTAAAATCAAAGTTCAGTGCTACTTTTAAGTTCATCCGGATGTCCTAACGGATGCAATCAGCGATCATAAATATTTTGTAACAACCGTCAAAATGTGCTACCGATCGGTTAAATTTACTCTTTGCAAATTACCGATCGCGAAGTCACTCGACCGGTAAGCTTAAAGGTGATGTTGACAGTATTCAACAGAATAACACCAGGATGGGACAACCTGTGAAGAATTGTCATATGTTGAATGACTAATCAAAAAAATGAATTACCATGGATAATAAACAAAATGAAATAAAAATATTTGAGGATAAAAAAGTCAGAACGCTATGGGAAGCAGAGCAGGAGAAATGGTATTTTTCTATAGTGGATGTCGTTGCCGTTTTAACAGATAGTCAAAATCCAAGAAAGTATTGGAGTGTGCTAAAAACACGTCTAAAAGCAGAAGGAAGTCAGTTGGCTACAAATTGTAGTCAACTGAAAATGCAGTCGGCAGATGGCAAATTTTATCTAACCGATGTTGCCGATACCGAACAACTATTTCGACTGATACAATCAATCCCATCACCTAAAGCCGAACCTTTTAAGCTGTGGTTGGCACAAGTGGCTGCCGAAAGATTGGATGAAATGCAAGACCCGGAACTGAGCATTGACAGGGCTTTGGAGCAATACCTGAAATTGGGCTATTCCGAAAGCTGGATAAACCAACGGCTTAAAAGCATAGAAATACGCAAAGAGCTCACGGATGAATGGAAAAAAAGAGGGCTGAAAGAAGGCGTTCAGTTTGCTACACTTACGGATATTATCACCAAAACATGGGCAGATAAAACCACTACAGAGTATAAAATTCTAAAAGGGCTAAAGAAGGAGAACTTACGCGACAACATGACCAACACCGAGCTGATATTGAACATGCTTGCAGAAGCATCCACTAAAGATATATCAGAAGCTGTAGCGCCCAAAGATTTTGAAGAAAGCAAAAAGGTGGCGAAGCAAGGCGGCAATGTGGCAAAAGTGGCCCGGAAAGAATTGGAAGCTAAAACGGGTAAGAAAGTAGTTTCGGCATTAAATGCAAAATCAACTTTGGGCTTGCCTAATAAAACCAAGAATAAGAAGTAATTCAGACTATCTATACAATAGGACGAGAAGGGGGCTGAATTTTGAATTTTATACAGATGAAGAGAAAAATAGACTTCTCTTAGGGATCTTAATGGGTTAAAAAATAACTATATCGCATATCGCAATATGCAATATAATTTTATAATTTCTTGTGTTTCCGGTTTTAAATCAATACTATTGCATATCGCAATATGCGATATAGTCATATACTATGAAAACAATAAATTATCAAATGAAGCCACAGGATATTGTTATTCTGTTAAAGATAGTGGCAGTTGGCAGCGATAACTGGCAGCAAAAGCCCTTAGCAGATGCATTAGGAATGAGTCAATCGGAAGTAAGTCAGTCGGTAGCCCGATCACTGTATGCGGGCTTACTTTTCGGCAATGGTAAAGAGGTAATGAAATCAGCCTTAATTGAATTTTTACAATACGGCATCGCTTATACATTTCCGCAAAAACCAGGGGCGGTAGTGAGAGGTATTGTCACTGCGCACTCCGCTTCTCCGCTCAAAGAAAAAATTGAAAGTAACGAAAACTTTGTATGGCCCTATGCTAAAGGCAATGTACGTGGCCACAGCATCGTACCATTATATGCTACTGTACCAGCAGCCGTTTTGCAAGACTCTAAATTACATGAATTGCTGGCTTTGGTGGATGCCTTGAGAATTGGTAAAGCGAGAGAAAGAACCTTGGCTATTGGAGAACTAAGGAAAAGAATAGGATGAAGAATGCCACCATTAATAAAGGTATTATCAAAAAAATTGCTCTCGCACTTGGTGAATTGAACAATCAGGTAGTGTATGTGGGTGGTGCTACAGTTAGTTTATATATCAATGACCCGGCAGCTGACGACGTGCGCCCAACCAAAGATGTGGATATTAGCCTATCCATCTCAAGTGTTACAGAGTTGGAAAAAATAAGGCTAGAATTAACAATGAAGGGTTTTAAACAAACTGCCGATGATGATGTAATATGTCGGTTCCGATATGAAGAAGTAAAGGTGGATGTAATGAATACCAAAGCTCTTGGATGGGCCCCGGCTAATCCGTGGTTTGCTCCCGGCTTTGCTTTAAAAGAACTCATTAAAATTGAAGGACAAGTCATTCAAATATTGCCCCTACCCTATTTCCTAGCGACAAAATTTGCAGCATACAACAGCAGAGGAAAGAATGAGCCAAGAACGAGTCATGATTTTGAAGATATTGTTTACGTTCTCGATAACAGAGTCGATATCGTGGAGCAATTATTAAAATCTCCAAAAGATGTTAAATCCTTTTTAACGAACGAACTTAAAAGTATCCTGTCCGACAAGAATAAACAAGAAGCCATTTCAGGCAACTTATTTTATGAAACCCGTAATGAACGATTAAACATGATTTTGGATAAATTAAATGAAATAGTAAATACTATTAACGATCACAATAGCTCAGAGAACAAAAAGTAGTGGCCGCCTTGCAGCTCAAATAGAAAATAAGTGAATTTGACGGAAGGCAAAAAATGTAGAAAAATTAAAGTAGCAGTTAAAATTCAGCACTATGAAATACATCATTTTACTAGCATTCCTTTTCATTTCCCTTCATCCCGCCCACGCCCAAAAGGAAGGACAGCCCTTAGCCGACTCCCTGGAGCAGGTTTTAAAGAGAGCGGATATCTCTGAAACCGAAAGGGTGGATGTGTTGGCGACGTTGGCGTACGAGTACCGCAATCTCATGCCGCGCAAAGCCATTGCCTTTGGTGAACAGGTTGAACTTCTTGCTAAGAAAATTCATTACGAGAAGAAGATGGGGAAATATATTTATGTCAGGCCTACGCCTATTGATTTTTCAATGATATTATTAAATCCTATGAACATCTCTTTTTGAGCCATTTAATGAACGAAAACGTCAGAAAATCTTATCTTTGTAAAATGAAGCTCGATAACTCACAGTTAGAAACACTCAAAGCATACTTTAGCACCCGACCGGTGCTTAAAGCGTATCTCTTTGGGTCGTATGTAAGGGGGCTGGCTGACGAACTGAGCGATATTGATATACTGGTTGACCTGGACTATACACAGCGAATTGGATTAGGGTTTGTACAAATGCAAATTGATTTGGAAAAGATGCTGAAAACCAAGGTAGATTTAGTTTCTTCAAATGGTTTATCAAAACATATTAAACCAATAATTGACCAGGAAAAGCAATTGATTTATGCGCGGTAAATTTGGAGACAGCGCCCGGTTGAAACATATGATGGATGCCATCGGCGAAATTGAAACTTATTTAGTGAATGCTGACTTTGATACATTCATGAATAACTCCATGATGCGCTTTGCCTGCATAAAGCAAATGGAAATTATTGGTGAAGCGAGTGATCATATTTCTGAAGAAATCAAAACCAAATTCTCTGAAATAGAATGGGCGCAAATTAAAGGAATGCGAAATATTTTTGTCCATGAATATTTTGGAATTGATTCCAGATTAGTTTGGGAAATAATTCAACATGATTTACCCGATCTGAAAAATAAAGTTGCCACCATCTTAAAACATTAACTTAAGCCTTCTGTCACGTTATGCCGGGGACGCCACCACTTCCATCCCGGTTAAGTGCATCCCACTACTGCCCCTCCCCCTACTCCCTCTTTTACCTCTTTTACCTCTTCTACTTTTTGCAGCAGAAAGCAACCGGCTTCCTGAACCGGTGTCACCAGACTGCTTTTGGCTCATTTGATATTTCAGGAGGAAGTCACTATGTGAACAAGAGATTCAGGCCACACTCCAGTAGGATTTTTGCGAGGAAAGTGGCAGAAATCAGATCAACTTAGCTGAAAAGATACAGATTGAATTTTAAAGTAACCGTTTAAAATTTATATTTGTCTGATGGAGGCAAGTTTTCAAAAACACTCCTGTCTCCGGGAAAGGATATGAACTTCAGAAATATGAAACTAATTATTTTAGCAGGAATCTTTTTCCTTACAATTCATCCCGCCCACGCCCAAAAGGAAGGGCAACCTTTAGCTGACTCCCTGGAGCAGGTTTTAAAGAGAGCAGATATCTCTGAAACCGAAAGAGTGGATGTGTTGGCGATACTGGCGTACGAGTACCGCAATCTCTTGCCGCGCAAAGCCATTGCCTTTGGTGAACAGGCTGAACTTCTTGCTAAGAAAATTCATTACGAGAAGAAGCTGGGGGAAATATATTTATGTCAGGCCTATGCTTATGGATTTTTTAGTGATATAATTAAATCCTATGAATTGGCATTATTGGCGGTGAAGTACAATACAGAGTTTAATGTGAGGGATATGTTGCCGCTTTCAAAATTGGTGGCCATCCAATTTAATCCGAATACTTCAAACGAGAAATTACATAGTGTTGTCCTCCAACTATTGCCGGAAGTCAATACTATTCAGGACAAAGTATGGTATATACGAACCATCGGCGGATTCGGGAATGCATTCAATAGCGTGAACGATACTGCACTATCCGATAGTTTAATCCGCTTAGCTATAGCTGAATCCCAAAAACACAATCAGAAATTTATGGAGGCGCATAACATCGCCCGTTTATCGGATTTGTTTTTCCTAAGACAGCAGTATGACTCCTGTCTTTATTTATCAAGAAAAACGAATGCCTATTTTGAGTCCATTCAGGAGAAAAGAATTTGCTCTGAAAATTTCGGAGGGTTTTCAGATATCTTTTTAGCAAAAGCAAAGACGGATAAAAAGTACCTGGACAGCGCCCTGGTCTATTCCAATTTATCCCTGCAAAAGGCCATTGAGATAGAATATCAAACCCGAATTCTTGGTTGTTACCAGCAGCTATATTTAATACACAAAGAGAAAGGGGATTCAAAAAATACAATAAAATATCTTGAAAAATTCATTAGCTTAAACGATAGTCTCTACGGGCAAAATGCAAGAAGTAAAATAGAAGGCATTGCCATTAAGCAACGGGATGAAATAGCCGATGCTCAGCTTCAATTAAAGGATGCAGAAGTGGCGCAGCAAAAAATCTATTCCTATGCTGCATTATCGGGAATAGCCCTGATCACATTGTTGCTGTTCTTCGTTTTTAAAAATTACAGGAATCAAAAAAAGTCAACGGAAATTATTATCCACGAAAAGCAGCGCAGTGAGGAGTTGCTCCTGAACATCCTTCCCGCGGAAATGGCGGAAGAGTTAAAAACCAATGGCAGCACCAAAGCCAAAGCATTCACAATGGTCACCGTCATGTTCACCGACTTCAAGGACTTTACCGGTATCAGTGAAAAGGTAAGTGCAGAATTATTAGTGGATGAAATACATCATTGCTTCAGTGCCTTTGACCTGATTTTGCAGAAGTACAAAATAGAAAAGATAAAAACGATTGGTGACGCATATATGTGTGCGAGTGGTCTGCCCGTGCCCACTTATACGCATGCCCTGGACATGATCCAGGCGGCTATTGAAATCAGAAATTACATGCTGGAGCGCAAAAAAGAAAAAGAAGCAAAAGGTGAAATTCCATTTTTACTACGGATTGGTATTCATACCGGTCCTGTGGTAGCAGGAATTGTGGGAGTAAAGAAATATGCTTACGACATCTGGGGCGATACGGTCAACCTCGCTGCACGAATGGAACAAAACAGCGAGTCCGGGAAAATCAACATCAGTGGCAGCACTTATGAATTGGTGAAGGAAAAATACAACTGTGTCCACCGTGGAAAAATTCAGGCCAAGAACAAGGGAGAGATTGAGATGTACTTTGTTGAGGGGTGAGGGGCGACGAGCTACCAGCCGCCAGCTACCGGCTTTGGGCTACCGGCTACCGGCTTTGGGCTACCGGCTACCAGCTACCGGCTACCGGCATTTTTTGTGGGCGGTGGCGAGGCGCTGCTTGCTGTTGCAAACGCTGTTAAGAATTCCGGAGAGGAGGAACTGCTTCTCAACAAATACGGAACCATCGGGTCCTAAAGCAAAATTTAAACCAAATCTATTTGTTGCACGTATAAATATTTGTATATTTGTACGTAATTATAATATCATGGACGCAAAATTGACACTCAAGCTGAATCAAACGGTAATCGAAAAGGCGAAGCATTATGCAAAAGCCAGGAAAACCAGTGTTTCCAGGCTTATCGAGAATTACCTTCAAAACATTACGGAAAATTCACCAAACAAAAAACGGGAAATTACCCCGGTAGTAAAAAGTCTTTCGGGAATTATTCATCTGCCAAAAAAACATGATGCAAAAAAGGAATATGCTGATTTTCTAACAAAAAAATACAAGTGATGTTAAAAGTTTTTGTTGACACCGATATTATTCTCGACTTATTAGCGAAGAGAGATCCGCATTATCAATATTCAGCAAAACTATTTTCATTAGCTGACGAAGATGAGATTAAAGTATATGTTTCTTCGCTTTCCTTTTCTAATTTAAATTATATATTATCCAAACAATTTACAGCTGTTCAAGCCAGAAAAAAATTGCTTACTTTTAAAACACTTGTCAATGTTTTAAGTGTAAGTGAAAAATCCGTTGACCTGGCACTAAATTCAGATTTTAACGATTTTGAGGACGCACTACAATACTTTACGGCATTAGAATTCAAAATTTCCACCTTAATTACACGGAATTTAAAAGATTATAAAAAGGCAGATATTTCTGTACTCACGGCAGAACAATTCATAAAGTCGATGTAGCGCCTCGATCGCCTCCTCACATTGACGTATTGAAGGGGCATTTTGAATAGAAGACAAGAGGAGATAAGATGAGTTAGGTGGACAGTATCGTTTCCCGGGACATATTTTATCAATAAGGTGATCAAAAGTTCTGACTAATTTAAAGGAAATGTCTTTCAAACTAAAATCCGAAGTATTCTTTGACAATCCAAAGTAGTTCTTTTGCAGTGGACAGAAAGAAATATCTTCAGAACGGAAATGGACATATCTTTCATATAAGCCCTGTAAGGGCGGTATCCTGGTAACCGACAAGCTCTTATCTCCTCACTCACCACCTGCACCCGACCTTCGGTCGGGTGCAGGTGGTGAGTGGGGCAATAGTATATTCCGGGTTACAAATATTCCGCCCTTACAGGTCTTTTGGGACTAAGAAATTCTATTTTCAAATAAATTTATAATGTGTGTCTAACATTTGTTTTACCACATCTGAAATTTATATCCTGTGAGCCCTATTAAGATGGGTATATTCCAACACCATTTAATACGGCTAAACATGAGGTTAAATCAATTTGGATACAATTATAAGATGGTGTAAACCTGACATTTAGGTGGTTTAATAAAATAATCAAAACTTAAAGAAGATTTTAAATGTTCTACTGACTGATTAAACATCATCTAAAACCATTAACTAAAAATCATGTTAAAAAAATTTACGACTGCGGATAAACTTCTATTCGTTGCTGCACTTTTATCTTTAGTATTCTCAGAGCTACTCTACTTTCAAGGAGCAAAAGAAGATGCTACATTTATTGGCTTATGGGTTCCATCCATATTAGCCTTTGGAATTTATTTAAAACTAATTAATAAGAATAGAAATGATTGATATTATCCCCTATTTTGCCGGACTCATCACCTTACTTTTTGGCTTGGGATTTACCCTGGCCATCATGCAACCCACAAATAAAGATAATTAATACTATCTTTTATGTTGATGGAAAATCGCATCAAACGAACACGTCTGTTTCGTCCTTCAGTTCTGTAAAGCATTTATGCAGTATTAAGAAAACAACGTTTTAATAGTGTTCATACCAGCTAAATTTTTCATTGACGATTCTCGATTTATCCTTTTTCAAATTTTCTAAAAAAGATTGAGAAACGGGCGAGTGCTTCTTCCCTTTTAACCATATTAAACTCCAGGTTGTTTTAATGGGTAGTCCTTTCATAGGGATTATCGTGAGTTCATTATTTTCCAATTCGTTTCTGATCCCTATTAAAGGCATTATTGAATATCCTAAGCCAGCCAACAATGCCTGTTTTACAGCTTCGTTGGAAGTTAATTCCATTTTTTTCAACACCGACAAGTTCCTCCTTTCAATGTATTTCTCCATCGTTTGACGCGTACCGGAGCCCTTCTCTCTAAAGATTAAAGGCAACTCTTCAAAAATCTCCTTTTCTTTCATTCCATGCTTCAACTTAGATTTCGAATTTCCCACTAAATACAATTTATTCTGAAGCAGGTCAAGTTTTTCGATATTTAAGTGTGAAGGTAATACAGACACCAGTGCAAAATCCACTTCATTGCTATCCAGACTTTCAATCACTTTGGTCTTGTTGGTAACATCCAACTGTAACTCCACACCTGAATGCAAGAGCAGAAAATCTGAAAGAAAATAAGGCATTACGTACTTCCCGGTAGATACGATTGAAATTTTCAATCGCCCGGTCAGCTGACCTTTGAATGCCATCGTTTTAAAGTTAATAGCATATACCTGGTTAAGAATATTTTCAGCCGATTCAGCAATCTCCCTTCCAAAGTCAGTAATGTAAATTTTTCTGCCCACCACTTCTGTTAATGGAATATCAAATTGATTTTGGAAATTTTTCAGTTGAATAGAAACAGCAGGTTGTGTCAAATGTAACTCTTCAGAAGCTTTGGTTACACTTTGCGTTTGCACGATCTTCAAAAGTATTTCAAGTTGATTTAAGGCAAAGTTCATAATTATTATTTATATTTTACATTACAAATATAAATAATAATTAATGATTAAAAATTCTCAAATTTGAACCGTCAAATTAAAATGAAGACGACAACTAATTTATATACAATTAATTAACAAGACAATACACGAACAAATTCATGGAAACAACAAAAGTAGCCGAAAAATTAATCCTGATTGAAGGCAAATTCACAGATGAAGAAGCCCACGAAATCCTCACTAACTTTTTGATGACTAAAATTCGATTTAATAACATAAAAAATCTCAGCTCGCAGGTAAGGTTTGGAAAAGATGATGAGGTCGCTAAAAAGAGAATTATTGATTTAACGGAAGAACTCAATAAAACTAAAAATATTATAGCTGCGGCAAAATCATCAAAGAAGAAACTAACCATTAAATCAGTAATAAACATTTCCCTTTGTGAGGATTAACCACTCATGTTTAAAGGAAGAAAATTGCTTATAGTCACGAAGCATGGCAAAGAAAAAGTTATTGCACCTCTTTTGGAAAAGGAACTTGGTGTTGAATGTCATTTGGTTGAAAATTTTGATACAGATGTACTGGGAACATTTAGCGGAGAAATCGAAAGGAAACACGATCCCATAACAACAGCGCGATTGAAATGCCTGCGGGCCACGGAAGTCGACAATCTTGATTTAGCAATAGCCAGTGAAGGATCTTTCGGTCCACATCCTTCACTGTTTTTTATTCCGGCAGATGAGGAATTCCTGCTTCTTTTGGACAAAAAAAATGATTTAGAAATCTTAGTGAAGGAAATAAGTACTGACACCAACTTTAACGGGTCAGAAGTAACAACTTTAGCAGAACTAAATAGATTTATTGAAAAGACAAAATTTCCATCTCACGGTCTGATCATTAAAAACGATAACCATCTCGTTAAAGGAATTACAGATCACGAATCCTTAAAACATGTTTTTGAAGATTTTATTTCCAAATACGGAAAGGCATTTGTGGAAACCGACATGCGCGCCCTGTACAACCCCACAAGAATGAAGATTATTGAAAGGGCCGTTATAAAATTAACCGACAAAGCAAAATCCTTATGCCCCAAATGTTCTACTCCGGGATTTGGAATTACAGCTGCCAAAGAGGGCTTGCCTTGTGAGCTATGCAATTCCCCTACCCGTTCCAATATTAGTACCCTCTCTACTTGTCAAAAATGCGATCATACCAAAGAGGAGCAATACCCAAACGGGAAACAAAAAGAAGACCCCACCTATTGTGATCTATGCAACCCATAGAAATAAACAATTAGCATAAGATGAATTCCAATTTATTACTAGAAAACTTAACCAATCCGGCATTATTATTCTTTGTCCTCGGAATATTTTCAGTTCAATTAAAAAGTGATTTAGAAATCCCTCAAAATTCCTCTAAATTCATATCACTTTATCTTCTCTTTGCTATTGGTTTTAAGGGTGGACAAGAGTTATCATATCTTAATATTGAGCAGCTGGGGCTTCGTGGTACATGATTGCGATTATGGCTTTGATGGAATCTCCAGCCATTATAACGGGGCGAAGACACATAAATACAACAACAAACAGAGAAAAATGGAATTATTACCAATAGAAGCTATTCAAGTCAATCAAAATAAGATCAAAGACATTGATCATTATGTAAAGTCTATTTACCGGCTAATTATTTATAGCCGACACCATATGGACGATGACTTATTAAACATTTATTTAGAGGGTGTCAATACTCTAAAGGAACTATTGAGTATAAAAAATGCTCAAATGGAAGCTCAAAACGAAGAGGAGGCAGAAGTATATTTGAAAAATTTAAAAATCTCACTTGATTTTGTTCTTGAGGAAATAATTTTGCAAAACAATTTTGAAAAAGAGATCCA
This sequence comes from Bacteroidota bacterium, assembly GCA_016713925.1. Lineage (NCBI taxonomy): Bacteria > Pseudomonadati > Bacteroidota > Bacteroidota bacterium. The sequence continues at coordinate 1,081,410 of JADJOH010000008.1, read as the reverse complement.
ATTATTTCAATTGCTTCGGTTGGTATCTCCTGAAACCAATGCTATACATCCAAATCGTTACCGGCAGACAGTCGTTCAAATTGGTGCTCATATATGTCCGGATCCGTATCTGGTCCCTCCCTTAGTTTCTGAACTTTTTTTTAAGATACAATCCATCCGTCATCCCATATTAAGAGCCATTTATTTTCATCACGAGCTCATTCGTATTCACCCCTTTGCTGATGGCAACGGCAGAGTAACAAGAATCGCAAAGAACTGGATGTTAATGTATGATTTATACCCGCCCATCTTCATAAATGATGCGCCGCAAAAAAAAGAATACATAACTACGCTGGGGAATAGCTTTAGGGAACTTGAAAAGCAACCTCATTTATGGAACCCGCATACAGCAGCCTTTTTTGAACAAGAACTTGATCGCTTGTTATTAAACTCCTCCTTGCTTTACGAAAGCATAAACAGTATTGGAATAAACAGAGAAAAATTGACTTTTAAGAATGAAAACTAATCCGCATCCTGATCAGGCAAAGCAAGCAAATTATAAATTATGAGCGCCCAAAAAATACAAATCCTGGAAACCCTGGCCATTCTCGGCATATACGTGATTGCCTTTTTTGTTATCAAGACCATCATAAATAATGCATTAAAAAACACTCAACTTCAAAGAGCCAGAAGAAAGATAATTATAAAAGCAGTGCATCTATTTACATCCATTGCTGTCGTAATTATTCTTACAGGTATCTGGGGACTGGAGCAAAATGAAATTGCTTTATTTGCAAGTACAATTCTGACCGCATTAGGTATTGCTTTTTTTGCGCAATGGTCCTTGCTCTCTAATATTACATCGAGTGTCATACTATTCTTTAATCACCCTTTGAAATTAGGTGACACAATAAAAATGCTGGACAAAGAGTATCCCTTAGAGGGGGAAGTGACGGAGTTGACCTACTTTTTTATTCATCTGAAAACGACCAGCGGGGAGACGATAACTATCCCCAACTCACTGCTACTTCAAAAGTCGATAGCTGTAATTGAAAAAAAGACAGGGAAATAAAAGTTATAATGCAATCTTATTTTTCTTATAAAGAAAAAGAATCAACCAATATTAGAATTTTAGGGAGGAGGGAGTACGAAATACGAAAATGCGAAAATGCGAAACCTGCCTGCCGGCAGGCAGGTACGAAAGTACGAAATGCGAAACCTGCCTGCCGGCAGCTACTGTTTGGACACATCTTTAAGTGTAATTTGAAGCCAATTTCCATCCTTCATAAATATTCTCAAATTTTTCTACGCCTTTTAGTAATATAATTGGGCCTGGTGGTCTTTGATTTGGATTTCCTTTCCAACCACCCAATCTTCCTATTATCCATGATGCCCATGCTAGTACTTTAGGAGAATATGGGTTTGTTGTGGCTTCAGTTACTTTTAATTTTTGCTCGATTTTTCCAAGCATTCTATTTCTTTCTCGTCGAAGACGTTTGTTATGGGCTGGCTTTTTTCCACTCCATATGCAAGGTAGAGTTGCATCACTTTTAGTGCAGCTGCCAACACCAACAGATAGAGTTTTCTAATACCCCATCCATTTTTAAGTTGGGTTTGCTCTATTTTAAATCCTTGCTTCTTAGTCAATCGAAACAACTGTTCAATATACCATCTTTGTTTATAACGTTCAATGATTTTCTCTGCATCTTCACCTGTTCGTACTTCAATTGTAGTGAGAATTCGCCAGTGTATCGGATCCTTTATTTTTACATTACTTTTTTCCTGAACATTTACTACAAATAACTCTTTTGACTTTGGTAATTCCTTGTTAATATATTTCCCATGTGGTCGTTCTAACTCTACTTTGCATACTTTAATTTCGGCTTGTGCTATCCTTGCAATCTTTTGTTTTCTTAAATCTTTAATTATCGGAATGGATAATTGACCGAGCGACTTTGACTTTTTAATGGTTTCATCCATTGAACTTCCATCTGCAAGTTTCCTGTCACTTCTGCTTCTAATTATTAAATCAGTCCGGTCATCCGGCACAGTGCAAAACTGATCATAAATGTCACCTTCACGATCTTCTATTATCGTGATTGTTGCTGCTTCTGATAATATAGCTTTTGAGCTTTCACTCGCTTTTATCCACTTATAGGACTCCTTTTCTTCAATGGGTTGTTGCTTATAAATCCGTGTTGTATTGTTTGACTTATCTTCTTTTCGATGCCATAATTGTACATCGGAATAGCCCAACAAATCTTCAGTTTGGGCATCAAGTACCAAGCTAATATGAGTTAAAAAGCCTAACCCCATTTTGTTGCCAACTAATCCTAAACCGCTATCTTCTTCTATGCTTTCCTTTAGATGCCCTAAACCATAAGAACTACTATCTTGAATTACTAATACATCTTTTCCTTGAACATTTCTTTTACATCGTTTCGTTAGAGAACTGATGAGCTCTGCCTCACTAACGTTTTCATTATCCAAAAACCTGTAAAACCCTTTTTGATCAGCTTCAGTTAACGTGCTACCGTGAACAGAACTTGTTCGAGAAATTACTAAGGCTGAAACAACCTTTCTTGCCCTGTCTTCTAACCTTTTATCGCTCAGTTCGCCTTCGAAATCAATTATATAATTTGGTTTCTTCATAAGGCTAATTTAATACATTTGTGTCCAAACAGTAGCTGCCGGCAGGCAGGTGCGGAAATGCGGAAATGCGATGCTTAGACGACGAGGGGAGCACCAGGGCCCATCTGATCACCGTGAGCATCCATTAATAACTAGTTAAAACTACGTTGAGCGACCGGATTACGACAGGATAGTTGTATAACTGGTTGGTCGAAGTGTACAATTAGCAACAACTGCTGCCACTTCTGCAAATGGTAGCTACAATGATTTACCATTTAAAAATTCTTGCCTGTTAATAGGCTACAGGCTGCATTCACTATACACATACATCTCCCATCCATTCTTCAAAAAACAACCCCCGGTATGACGGTGTATCATCCGGGGGTTAGCAAATTTTGATTATGTATTTCTTTCGGAATTATTCAACGAACAGTTTCTGCCTCACTTCTCCCTCCTCGTTTCTTAAAACGACTACATACAACTGAGCAGCCAATTCGTTCACAGGAATTATTACCTCTTTAACGCCCGCATTTACACGCATAGAAATTACTTCCTTTCCTTCCAGAGTATAGAGTATCAAATTAGCAGGCTGTGGCAACTTCTGATTTAACTGCAGCGTGGTTTGCTTGCGAGCAGGATTAGGGAACAATGTAAATTGCAGGTTATTTCCGGCGAATTCATCTAAACCGGTAGTACCAATGGTTACCACATAAGATTTCGAACAACCAGCGCCGTTTATGGTCAAGGTAACCGTATATGTTCCTGAAGATGCGTAAGTGTGATTCGGATTTTGCAAGGCAGATGATCCACCATCTCCAAAATCCCATAGCCAACCTGTCGCCGCTACTGAAGAATCCGAAAATGCAACGGCATTCCCTGTGACCACATATCCAAAATCAACAATTTCGGGGGTCACCACTACGGTATCCGTTAATGATATACACTGAGGATCGCGTACTTCGATATCATAGAAATAGTAATAGTAGGTACCCGGATTTGTAGTGGCGGAAGAACTGGTAATGGTCATGTAATTTGCCAATGTATACGGATAGCTCGCACCGCCGTTATTACGATATAAATTGGCATTGTTAGCGCCCAGATTATAATTACCTGAAGCAGGAACCATCAAATTTACATTCACACGTTGTAATCCATTCACCAGATTCACAGTGACCGAATCGACAATTTGTGGTCCGGAAGGAGGTGTTCCGTCAGTATTAGATCCGCTGGCAAGGAAAATCTGACGTGGCCCTGCACCACTTGCATCTACCAATACTGATACTATTTCAAAAGCCTGAGCTGCTGTAAAGTTTTGCGCACCATGAAATGCATTGCCATGATATCCGCCTGTTCCAAAAGCAGTATTCACAGGTCCGACATTCTGGCTGGGATTTCCAACTAAATTTTTAACATAATAAGTCTGTGTCGTACTTACATTCGGAACCACTAAAGTATCTCCGACATAAATAAGCGTATTGGAAGCATTCCTCCATTCTGCACTACCTGTTACCAGTGTACTTACAAATGCAGTATCTCCTTCACAAACGACTACATCATTGGTAACCGGAGTGGGAGGAAGACTAATGGTAATTTGTTGAGAGGTGGTATCGCTTCCGAGTGTATTGGTAACAATTAATTCTACCGTGAACACACCGGTTGATGGAAAGTTATGCGATGGGTTCTGCAAGGTGGAAGTTGTTCCGTCTCCAAAATTCCATAGCCAGGATTGTGGTGTAGAATAACTGCTATCGGTAAAACTTAATTCCGTCACACAACTCGTTAAACTGCTCGCCACAAAGGCAGCCACAGGAGGCGCAGTAGCAATCTGACAAAAAGTAGGAATATCAAATGCTTCGGATTGATCCGAACGACTCGAAGCACTTCCCTGGCTGGCACTGAAGCCAAATCCTCTGTTCGCAAACACCTCCCATATCAGGCATTGATGGATACCACCGTACAGCAACTGATCCGCCTGCAAGATGGCATCACGACCATCGAGCATTCCGGGGTTACAGGGCTGCAATTTCAACCCCTCAATGACGAGTTTCATGGCGATATTATTTCCTCCTGTACCGGTATATAAATCCGGATCAGGCGTACCACCGTATTGATCAATCAAAGCCCATGTTAAATCCCAAAGTGCTGTTGCGAAAATGAAGCCTACACCATGCGGTTGTGAAATTTGTCCGGCGTTATTGGAAGCACCGTAGGTATAGTTATTAATACCAAAATCTGTTGAGTAAGGTGCGGGACGAATACCTACACCATTGGTAGGCTCACCGATGGCAAAAGTACCCACTCCGCGCGTGTCGCTACCCTGATCTCCCGGTTCAATGGTCAACATCAAACCAAACCAATCGCTCCATCCTTCTCCCATTTGCTCCGCATTGTTCAGACAATTCGAATTAGACGGACCTCCTGTTAATCTGTTGGATATTCCGTGACCATACTCATGCGCGATGATTACATTATCAAAATCACCATCTCTTACAGCAGAACCTCCGCCACCATCGCTGATGGTTCCTGATACAGTACCAAGAAGCAGTTGCGCCTTAATGAGATTTCCATCCGCCAGCGAAATCATAATAGAAGGTATAGTGATCGTCGTGCTGGTACCTCCCATTTGAATAGGAGCTCCTGCCACATTATTAACGACAATCACTGCAAGGGCCCCGGCATTTTGAGCAGCCTCAACTTTAATATTAAAACTGCAGGTTCCACGGACTACCAGTACAATTTTCCCGGCGAGTTGAGCTGCATTCACAACGGTTTCACAACCATCGTTCACTGGTGCTGTATTGTCTTCCAGCAATGCAATATCAGCAGTAATCGGCGTAGCAGGTAAACCGGGACCAAACGTTGCATCGGCAGCGCCATACGTACCGGTAATCACAGTAGGAGAATTTATTTCAAGGTAATTTCCGGCCTGTTGCGCTGAATTCCATAAATACATTTGCATGCGCGGATTAGAACCATCAGGAGGAGTTGCAAAATTTGCATTGTTGGTACCTCCTCCATCTTGTGCTTCAGCAAGCACTTCATCAACACCGATTCCTCCATTTCCGTAATTGTTCACCTGAAAATTTCCACTTTCCTCATCAAATCCATGGTTGTACCATATATCGTGCATCAAATTATTCATGTAAAATAAATTGGTGATAGCTGCAGATTGATAAGTCAGAGGTGCGCCTGAACTATTATAAGGGAAATTAAACGTCAATGACGGTCCACCATCAGGACTAAATCCGGGAAGATTATCATCGTCACCGTCATCATAAGCGAAAACATTATTACCACGTGTAATGGTATACTCATACCCCGATACACCATCGGTATCGTGCCAGCCATAAGGAGAAGAAAGGGAATCTGCAGGTTCGATGACGGTAGATATAGATCCATGATTCGGACTCTCCACAGGCAATGGGAAAACGGTATAGGTGCCGGGAATGGAGCTGATGCCTGGTGTTGATTTGCCTGAAGAAGGCCCTGCAGTTGCACAAGTTGCGCTACAGGATGCAGATGGACCATGATCAAAATTACATTTCACCACCCAATCGTTATTAGAAATTAATGCTCCTGTTTCTGCATCAATCTGTACAGACCACCAATGCTTAGCATCTAATGTATAAATGGACAAATCCCAAGCCAGTCGGACAAGCTCACCGGAGATGGCGTAATACATCAGCCTGACCGGAATATCTACTGTTGAAATGTTCCCTTTGCTGTAAATAAAATGTTGAGAAGATACGGTATTTAAAATTCGAAGATTTTCAGGGCGACCAACATTCAATAAGGTGGCAGCAGCATGAATAGCTTGCTGAGGATTCAGGTCAGGCGTTTTATACCGGATCTTACTGTTCAAATTTGAAATCAATCTGTTTCCGGTAAGAATCAACTTATCTTCTTTCAAAGCAAAATTGGCAAGTCCGTTCGCCACTGGAATTCCCTTGTATTGCTGACGGAGATAAATATGCGTAATTCCGGTTTGCTTGGAATAATTCTGATCGGTGATTGTCCACTCCGAAACATCATCCATAGTTACTCCAATCTCCTTGTAATGTTTAAGGAAATAATCATTAATAATTTTCTTATGATCGCTTTGTGCAGAAACTTTCGTCCCTAACAATAACAAAATAATCAGCGTTTTCGTCAATAGATACTTCATAGATTTATGGGTATGTTTCATTAGAGGTTTTTGCAATTTCATGAAGTGAAATGGCTTTTTCAAAACAAATATACTCTAATAAAGTTTCCATCATTCCGGTCCCTCCGGCTGGCGGCCTGACCGTATATAAATGAAACTACAATACTATATATATCAACTCATTAATTAATTGACATGAGTTGATTTTAGCGCTATTCGTTGCTCAGCCCCGAAATCAGGAAACACACCATGGCAAAAGACCAATCCATGTGAAGCAAACACTACGTCTAAGAAATTAGTTGGACTGCAGATAAAACTTACAGTCAGATGACAAAACAGACCAATACCTATACTTCCAAGTTAGTTGAAAACAACATAAAAACATAAAAGTAAATACGACGATTCAAAGGCAAGAAATATCACCGCTGGTAAAAAGTCTTTTCGGGATTATGAAGTTTTGCAATCCTATTAAATTTTACTAAATTTGTAACTGATACATTTAAATTATAACAACAGTGGCTATTCAAAAACGATTTATCTCTAAATTAAAAGAGACTAAAGACAAATCACTGCTTGAAAACATTTATAAGCTTTTAAATCTATCTGGAGAAGCGGATAAAGTATTAAAATTAAGTACCAGCCAAAAAGCTTCTGTTCGTAAAGGGCTTAAAGATCTTGAAGAAGGTAGAACAATTTCTCATTCAAAAGCTAAAAAAGGAATTGCTAAATGGCTTTCAAAATAATTTGGAAGACCTAATCGAATCCTAAAAACAATAAAGATTCCCAAACCTCAAAACTCACCCTCTCCTAACATGATAAGAAACCTATTTATTGTTACAGTATTTATCTTTTTGCCCAACGCTGTGAATAGTCAGGATATATTGGATCTGGAGAAAAATAAGGAAGCGGAACTATTTGTTATGAAAAAAGGATATGATGTTCAGGAGCGATTAAAGGAAATAAGTGCAATAGTGGGGAAAGAAGTAACCGTTTATAGTATTTCAGGAAAGAAAAATACTATTAAAAACACCTATACCGGAATAGCGGAAATGGCACATTATACTGATATCACCGATAAAAGTAAAGCAAAGCTCATTACTGTAAAGGTTACGAGCAATAACGGAACAATGAACGCTTATTTCCCACTAACGTACGATCCGAATACTAGAATTTATCTTACAGAAAAAATGAAATGAATTTATCCGGTTTTTCAAACGCCTGTTAAGACGATATGAAGAATAAAAGTACAAATTTGGGGAGTTAGAATTATAACTAATGGCCAAAAGCTTTATTTACACTAAAAATATAATTCGCATTATTTATTATTGGGAGTGATTTATTAAACTATAACCTCAAAAGCAGAAGAAGTAAGAAATTAAACATCAACCAAGTTGGGTTAAATTCTTGCATAGACCTCAATAATTAAAGGTTAATTAGGTTTTATTTATCATAGATAAAAATGAAACATGACTAAAAGTAAAATTATCAACGTCCAAGGGAGGGAAATTGCTCTGATTTCCGATAAACTCAATGACTATATTTCACTCACAGACATGGCACGTTACCGCGATGCAGAGAGAAGTGACTATATCTTGCAAAACTGGTTAAGAACTAGAAGCACCATTGAGTTTTGCGGGCTTTGGGAACAATTCAACAACCCAAATTTTAATTCCATCGAATTCGATGGAATTAGAAATCAAGCAGGTTTAAACAGCTTTTCGCTTACACCTAAGCGATGGATTGAATCTACAAACGCAACCGGGATCATATCAAAATCCGGGCGATATGGTGGTACTTTTGCTCATAGAGATATTGCCTTTGAATTTGCTACATGGATAAGCGCGGAATTTAAATTTTACTTCATCAAAGAATTTCAACGATTAAAAGCAGATGAGAATGATCGCCTGAAATTAGAATGGAACTTGCAACGCACTTTGGCAAAAGTGAATTACACCCTTCATACCGATGCTATCAAGGAAAAGCTTATTCCTGCGACGCTTTCTAAGGACAAAATAAACTTTGTGTACGCTGATGAAGCCGATCTTTTGAATGTCGCATTATTTGGCATCACAGCAAAACAATGGAGGGAAGCCAATACTTCTGCAAAAGGGAATATCAGAGACGAAGCCACATTGGAACAATTGGTTGTACTTTCAAATATGGAAAGCATCAATGCAGTATTAATACATCAAAATTTACCACAAAGCGAAAGAATAAAACAGTTAAATTCTATTGCCATTACACAAATGAAATCTTTGTTAGGAAGCAAATCCATTAAAAAACTGAAATGAATTGAGAAAATACTTTTTCACAGCAATTAACCCTGAATCATTATCACTTTATTCTAATTATAAACGCCCATGAAATTATCAGGAAAAACAAAACTACAAATCGAACTAATTTAAATTCATAAATTTGCTTCACCAAACACCCCTCCTCCCTCCCCCAAATCTCGTCCAGATGAGATGAGATTCCGCCCCTCCTCCCCTCCTCCCCTCCTCACATGATCCCCATCCACGACCTTGAAGAACACGAGAAAAAGGAAATAAGAATGATTGAGCTGGATAAACAGTTGAAGAATGATGCTGTTGAACCCCACCGTCATCATTATTATGAGTGCTTTGTGTTCTTGAAGGGTGGCGGGACACATACTGTCGATTTTGTGGAGTTTCCGATTGTTGCGCATTCGATTCATATTGTTACGCCCGGACAAGTCCATAAAGTAAAACGGAAAATAAACTCGACAGGCTTCGTATTTCTTTTTGATTTATTGCATTTCGATCAGGATAAACGCATCGAGCAATTATTATTTGATCATACCTGTTTTGATGTGAATGAATTTTCGCCGGGTTATCATTTTGATATCGGTTTTGGAGAGGAATTGAAATACATCTCCACCAAAGCCTGGAAGGAATTTAATTCCAAAGGTCCTTTGAAAAATCAAATTGTGTTGAATCAACTGACTTTGCTCCTGCTCTATTGTCTGCGGTTGCGGGGGAACACCTCTACAGAAGAGCGTGGAAAACATGCCGGACTCTATTCGGCGTTCAGGAGGTTGATGCATAATGAGTATAAAAACCTCAAGAAGGTCAAGGACTATGCCGCCACTTTAAATGTTACGGAGAAATACCTGAATGATGAGGTGATGCAGAAATGCGGGGAGACGGTGAGTGCAGTCATTAACCGGCATATCATTCTTGAAGCAAAGCGGTTGTTGAACACCGGGGTGTCGGCCAAGGAAGTAGGCTATGAACTGAACTTCACGGATCCTGCTCATTTCAGTAAGTTCTTCAAAGCACAAACCGGACTTTCTCCCAGTGAATTTAAAAATATACAAGAATAAGTCGCAATTGTACATGGTCGCTGCCGGAGCTATGGGTTAGCTTTGTAAAATATAATTCCACTTATGAAAAACATCCTACAAGGCCTCACCATCGCATTTGCTTTCCTGACTGTTTCAACACATGCGCAACTCTGGACTCCAATCACCAGCGGCACCACCCGCAACTTAAACACCATTCACTTTCCTTCTTCTTCTGTCGGATATATTGGTGGTGATGATAGTTTGCTTTTAAAAACCACCGACGGGGGACTTACCTGGAATCCGGTGAATTATTCGGGTATCACCTTCGTTGGAACAGATGATGATATTTTAAATCTACAATTCCTTTCTGACTCCATTGGCTATCTTACCGCAGGACCTTACTCCGGTTCGTACAAAACAGTAGATGGAGGATTGAACTGGACGTTGAATACACTTGCAGGAAATAATTGTTACAATCAAGGACTATTCTTCTTTGACCCGGACAATGGTTTCATAGGTGGATCGGGATGTTTTCAGGGAGAACTTATTTCGCGGCTATCGGGTGGAGTATGGAGTCCGGCTACGATGAACAGTTCCACCTTGGATGCACAAAACATGATCGTGGATATTGATTTCTTCGATGCACAACTCGGTTTAGCTGCCAGTAAAAGCGGACTCATTTTCCGAACTACTGACGGAGGATTAAACTGGGATAGTATTCCCTCTCATCCTAATATGAATCCCGTAACATCTGTATTACTGATCAATGATACTTTGGCATATGCCGGTTATAAAGCGTTAAGTTTAGGATTTGGCTTGTACATTTCCACCGACGGAGGCTTAACATGGGCTGAAGATCTCAATTCCGCTACTTTTTTCTATCCTGACTTTCTCACCTTACACCAAAGCGGAAGTGGAGAGATTTTTACAGGTGGATATTCACAGGGATCACAAACCGGATTGATTTTCAGGAGTCCGGGCGATATCACTACCTGGAATTACGATGCAGTAGATCAGCAAATCAACGATATCTCCTCCTACAATGACTCTACTGTTTTTGCAGTGGGTGATAGCGGATACATTGCGGTAAATAAAATATTAACCGGTCTTCCATTTATTGAACCCAATTCAACTGCATTGAAAGTGGAGATTTTTCCAAATCCTGCCCATCAATACATACATTTGCAACTACCGGAGGGGTTTGATTCGAAAGGGGCGATGGTAAGCATTCACTCCATGGGGGGACAATTAATATCCAGTACTGCCTTTAACACAAGTATTGATATCAGCACGCTTTCTTCCGGCGAATATGTAATCGAAGTCAGCCGAAAAAATAAAATTGCTTTCGGAAAATTAATAGTTGATTAGATTTTATACGGGATTGAAGATGCATGGATGAGAAGTATTCATTGCTAAAGGGAATATCGAAATCCTGAAACCTGTTTTGGCTTGCACTACTACAAGGCAGACATTTCAAATACAGTTTCTGTCAAATTAACAGACTTAGTTGTGTATTACGAGCTGACCCATTTTCTGAAAAGAGGGAAACATCATTCTATTTGATCAAAACCTGCATTTTTTGAGATTAACCGGCGACAACTTCTATGCATAATTAGGCTAATCTACTTCTAATTGGATAAACGGTTTTTTTTGACTACTTTTGAATTCACAAGTATCAATACCACATTGCTCTCCCATTTCAAAATTCCTTTTGAGGACTCAATCATCTCATTAGCTGAGCAGAAATGCGAGTTGGACAATTGAAATATATGATAGCAGGAATTTAATTTACATTAAAAGTAAACTGAATGGCTTAAACTAAACCCAATAACATTCCACTATGCAGACACCGGTAATTATTATCATCATCGGATTATTTATTTTCTGGGGGCACTACTTAAACGGAGTGTTTGAACGCAAGAGTATTCCTGATGTCCTGGGTTTGATGTTTATAGGAATTTTAATTGGTCCGGTACTAAAACTGATTGACCCTGCATCGTTTGGGAAAATTTGGATCCTTATTCAGCAATCTCGTTCTTATTTTCATTTTATTTGAAAGTGGTACTGACCTGAAAATTGCGGAAGTCAAAGCCTCTTTTAAAGAATCTGCGGGCATCACCACTGTAGGTTTCTTTACTACCTGGATCACCACCTTTCTTTTATGCAAAGGTATTTTTGACTTACCTACTCTCACCTGTCTTTTTATTGGATCGGCGCTTGGAGGAACATCCTCCGCGGTAGTGGTAGGTTTAGTGAAAAAAATTCCGGTGCTGCCCAAAACGTCCACTACGCTCATCATTGAATCGGCAGAAACCGATGTTTTTACCTTGGCTATCCCTATCAGCATTTTAGGATTGATGATCACCGGACAAATGGAAGCTCATCTCGTCGTTTCACAATTTGTTTCTTCACTGGTAATGGCTCTGCTTATTGGAATTCTAGGAGCCTTTACCTGGTCCTTTATCATCAATAAAATTCCAACGCTCAAAACGACAAAATTCGCCACTCCAGCCTTTTTATTTATACTTTACGGCTTAACAGAATACCTGAGCTTTAGTGGTCCTTTAACAGCTCTTTCATTTGGGATTGCGATTGGTAACCTTCAATACTTTGAACCCCGACTTCTGGAAAATTTCATTCCCAATCACAGTATTGTTCTGCCACAGGATGAAAAAGATTTCTTCAGCGAACTGGTATTTTTTCTTCGCACCTTCTTCTTCGTTTTCATCGGACTAAGTATCCAGATTAACCGTCTGGACTGGCTACTTTGGGGAGCCGGAATAACGCTGGTCTTATTTGTTATTCGAATCTTCGCTGTAAAATTGGTGATTGGGAAGAACTCACCCTTACTTGACAAAGCAACGATCTCTATTATGATTCCAAAAGGGTTGGGTGCTGCAGTTATTGCAACATTACCCTTACAACAAAATCATGCCGATGGATTAATCATACAGTCCATTTGCTTCTCAGTAATTCTTTTTAGCACCGTTTATTGCGTAATCCTTTTCACCCTATTAAAACGCGGAATTACAATGCCGGTATATGCCTTATTGTTTGGTCGTGACAAAATGATCTCTCCTGATGAATCAATCCCCGCTAAGTAAACTCTTCTCTGAATTCTTTGAAAGTGAAAAATCGGGTGGCATACTACTCATTTGCTGCACGGCCATTTCGCTTTTATTGGCCAACTCTGCTTTTCAGGAAAGTTATTTAGAATTCTGGAATTATGAATTCAATGATCATACAATAGCACATTGGATCAATGATGGATGGATGGCGATATTTTTTCTATTGATAGGTTTGGAGCTGGAGCGGGAAATATATCAAGGAGAACTTTCCAGTTTAAAAAATGCCTCCCTGCCCCTATTCTCCGCTTTAGGTGGAATGCTTGTTCCTGCGGGATTATTTCTTCTCTTCAACTTCGGAACCTCTACACAAGCAGGAGCGGGTATCCCCATGGCTACTGATATAGCATTTGCGATCGGAATACTTTCATTACTTGGAAACCGCGTACCTGTTTCACTAAAAATTTTACTAACTGCCTTAGCCGTCATTGATGACCTGGGTGCAATTATAGTGATCGCACTGTTTTATACGAGTACCATTGTTTATATGAATCTGATTATTGCACTGGTCATCTTCGGATTACTGCTTCTTTTTAACCGTCTGAAAATATATTACCTTCTCCCTTACCTCATCGGTGGTGTCGCGATGTGGTACTTCATGCTGCATTCCGGTGTTCATGCCACCATCACCGGTGTGCTGTTGGCATTTGCTTTACCCTTCGGTGACGGTGGAGAAAAATCACCATCTTATATTCTTCAGCACTGGCTTCATAAGCCGGTTGCATTTATTATTCTGCCGGTATTTGCCCTTGCCAATACTTGTATCACTATTCCGGAAGGATGGCAGGATGGGTTGACGCAAGTGAATAGTCTTGGAATTTTTACCGGACTGATTGTAGGAAAGCCGATCGGAATATTTCTCTTTGGATTCATTGCCTGCTCGCTGGGACTATGTGTTTTGCCTGAGGACCTGAATTGGAAAAAAGTAATCGGTGTTGGCCTCTTAGCAGGTATTGGATTTACCATGTCCATTTTTATTACACTCCTTGCTTTCACTGATTCCGGAATGATCACGCAGTCAAAAATCGCTATTCTTATTGCATCATTGGTGGCGGGAACCCTGGGGTATATATGGCTTTCCGTTACACTTCCGAAGGAAAATAAAAGATAAATAAAGAATGCAGTAACCTATCCAGCCTTTCGCTCATCAGTATCATCCCAATTGGAATAAGAATTTTAGTTATACACGCTTACAACTAATACTTCCCCAAAATTTCCATTTTTCTTTCCCACTTACAGACCATCATTCAGCGGACTTCACATTAAACACAAATCCGACACCAAATACATTTTCTATACTGATTTCCCCATCCTCTTTCAGGTATTTACGTATTTTGGTAATAAAGACATCTAAGCTGCGACCGAGAAAATAATCGTTCTCGCCCCATAGCGCGGTCAGTAATTCCTCCCGTTTGATCACCTTGTTTCGATGGGATTGCATATAGTGCAGAATTTCACTTTCCTTCTCAGTAATGCGGCGAGAATGTTCCTCCAGGATGAGCAGTTGATTGTTGAAATCAAATTTATATTTTCCAATGGCTACTACCGGAGGAGTACTGCTTGCATTCAGATCGGGAGCATGACGAAGAAATGCTTTTATCTTCCATAAGAGTTCTTCCTCGTCAAAAGGTTTGGTAATATAATCGTCTGCTCCTGTTTCATAACCTTTCAACTTATCTTCCTTCAATGATTTCGCCGTAATAAATATAACCGGAATCTTTTTGTCCTTGCTTCTGATGGCGCGTGCCAATGAGAATCCATCCAGGCGGGGCATCATCACATCCAGCAAGCAAAGATCAAAGGCATTTTGATTCAATGCTACCAATGCAGCTTCTCCATCACGGTAGAGGCTTACTACAAATCCTTCTGACTGCAGATAGTCTGAAAGCAGATTTCCCAGATGATGATCATCTTCAGCAAGAAGTATTTTATTGCGCATGGTCATGAAGTGGAATTCTAATTGTAAAGGTAGTTCCTTGTCCTGGTTCACTCTGCAAAATTATCTCACCATTATGCAATTCGATCACTTTACGGACATAAGCCAGACCCAATCCAAACCCTTTGACATTGTGAATATCACCTGTTGGTACCCGGAAGTAGTGATAAAAAACTTCCTTTACATACATTTTATCAATTCCAATTCCTTTATCCGCCAGCACCAGCACGATAGATGAATCTTCGTTCATGGTCTTCACATCAATCTCCGGAGCACCCTTCGAATATTTAATGGCATTGTCGATTAAATTACCAATGGCATTGCTGAGTTGCATGGCATCGGCATACACCAATGATGACTGAGCATTCAACGCTGTACGAATCACCCCTTGCTTGCTTTCTACCTGCAACGCAAAACGTTTCACAGTATCCAACAGGAGGTGATGCAGGTCAACGACTTCCAAATCCGGCTTCAGCTCTCCCCTTTCCAATGCCGACATACTCAACACCTGTTCTACCTGACGGTTGAGGCGGTCATTCTCCTCGAGTATCACATTGACATAGTGCTCTAATTTATCCGATGGAGCACCGGCTGCATCCTTCATGAGCAACTTTCCCGCTAATGCGATATTGGTAATTGGCGTCTTGAATTCATGCGTCATCGTATTCATCAATGCCGTGGTCTGAGTGGAAATGAATTGTTCCATGAATAATTTCCTGACTGTAAGGATGAATAAAATCAAGACGATGGCGACCAGTACAATAGACAAGGCCAACGGCAGGAGGAGTTCATTCGCCAAAAATCCATCTTTATGAGGTGTATTCAATTGTAACCGCCAGGAATGTGTGGTGGCATGCTCCTCCATACTCTGGTTATAACATGCCTGCCCATCTGCTTCCGTCTTCCCAAAACCAATCGCTGTTTGAACAGTGGTGGAAGCAGGATGAAGGATATCAAATGAAAAATCTACATTAAAATTATAGTACTTCATAAATTGCCGGAACAGCGAATCAATATACAGTCGGTCTTCCTTACTTTCCATTCCGCTTTCCAAAGCTCTATTCAGCACACTATCTCAGGCTACTGCTTCTGTAGTACGGGCAAGCACAATAGCAGCCTTCTCATTAAATAAATTCTCCTTCATTCCTGCCATCTCCCTCATCCAGTTGATTTGAATCAGCAGTACCGACAGCAGAGCGATGGAAGAAATACCAATAAAGAATCGCGAATTATTTTTCTTCATGTGAAGCATCAAAATTAACGCTTTTCTCAGCAATTTTTAAACGATAACAAGTCGTTAACAAGGCAATAACTACTGACTAACATTTATTCTACGAATGTAGACTTACATTTGTAAAATAGAAATCCACACCGGTCCAATTGATGAGGTGACCTGAAATAAAAACAGCATTAAATCATTAAATACATCTCTTATGAAACAACTCTGCACAATACTGCTCCTTGTACCCTTGATCATCTCCTGCACAGGAGGTCCGGCTGCCATTCATACACCACGCGAAGAAGGATGCCCCTTTAATGTAACAGCACTTTACGCACCGACACCGGCTAAATCAGGCAGCTTTCTCCATGCACCAAAAGAAGATACAGCCTTAAATACGGGTGCCTATATCCGGAATTTGCTGATAGATAAAAAAGGGAATCTATGGTTTACGACGCATTCCAATGGATTTGGAGTATTTGATGGCCGCAAGCAATACCTCTTTGAAAACAAAGCGGGAATAGCGGGGAATGTGATCAGAGATATTGTTGAGGATAAGTCAGGAAACATCTGGCTGGCGACTAACGGTGGCCTATACCGTTATAATGCACAAGCGCCCCTCCATCTGCCGGAAAGTTATACCAACTACACCACTAATGATGGAAGAATCAGCAATCAGGTATGGTGTCTGACTCTCGACACCTCCGACAACCTGTGGATAGGTACTGAAACCGGAGTTTGCAAATTTGACGGAAAGGTATTCACCGCACTCTCCTTACCCCAAAGACCACATGCGAATCTCACCAACGCCTAT
Source organism: Bacteroidota bacterium (assembly GCA_016713925.1). Taxonomy (NCBI): domain Bacteria; kingdom Pseudomonadati; phylum Bacteroidota; species Bacteroidota bacterium. The sequence goes on along the minus strand of JADJOH010000008.1, from coordinate 1,064,258 downwards.
CCTGCACCTGATATGATCACTTCGCTATACATTGATAACCACGCCGCACTTTGGATTGGGACCAATGGCGGAAGTGCGTACCGTTATACTACCACTGCGGGTGCAAGTGATTGTCTTCAAAATTCCTGCAACCACGATTTGAACCAATCCGACGATTTTCGCTCTCATCAGTCATCCATTGCTCCCTTTTTCACACACTATTCCGAAGCCACCGGTCTTTGTAATAACTTCATACAATCGATCACAGGAGATCAGGAGGGACATATCTGGTTCGGAAGTCGATTTGGTGGTGCCGGCAGATTCGATGGTAAATCCTTTACTACGTTCAATACTTCCAATGGTCTCACCAATAATTTTATCTGGACGGTGAAAGAAGATTCACGCGGCAATCTCTGGTTTGCTTCTGCAGGAGGCGGAGTGTCAAAATTCGATGGTAAATCGTTTACTGTTTTCACTCTGCAGGATGGACTGGCGAGCGACTATATTCAATCTGTTGTTGAAGACAAGGAAGGGAATATTTGGTTTGGAACAAGTACCGGTATCACCCGCTATGATGGAAATAGCAGTGCACCTTCAGGCAGCCCTGACATCAAGGACAAGGAAAATAAAAAGCATCTCAAATCTTTTCCGGGGTTAAGGAATGGTTGCTAATGGAAGAAACAAGGATGAACGTTCATTTAAAATACAAAAAAGCACTCCTCATTAAAACAAGCCCTGCTCTCTGAAATAATCAATCACCGCCTGCTTGAGTAAATAATCCTGTTCGCCCAAAGTCATGGGAGGCATTTTCTGATCGAGTTTCCAATGCGGCCAGCCTTCTTCGTCGAGACCTTCGAGGGTATAATAGCCGAACTGACTCAAAAGTTTACAGGTGGCGATGTGCATCAAATCCTGTTTCTCGTGCTTGGCATATTCCCGCGGACCTTGCCCCAATTCCTGTACACCAATGAGAAAAATGATGCCTTGTAAATCAAGGTCATTGTCAAACTGCGTATTGAGCTGATCAACGAGTTCGAGCCAGTCGGATTTTAATTCTTCAATATTTCGGAGGTGGAGCATACTATTGGGAACACGGATTACACTGATAGAACGGATTTTCGCAGATGAATTAGTTCACATGTTTCGAGAACTCCTGCTGTACATCTTTCAATGCAGGGAAGAGATATTGCGACACGGAGATGACCGGTTGATACAGATACGATTCAGATTTCGTTTTGGCAGAGAGTAATCCCAACTGCGCATCCACGGGGCGGAATACCGATAAGACTACACTAACAACCAATGCGAACTTCAGCATCCCGAAGAAGGCACCGGCGATTTTATTAAAGACATTCAGGTTACCGATTTTAAGAATTCCCTCCATGAATTTCGCGAGCAGGATCATGATGAGCACCACAGCGATGAAGACAATGAAGAAGGTGAGGTATTGCAATGTACTTCCTTGTGCATCGAGCATTTTACTCACAGCACCTTCAAATAAACTGCTGACCTTAAATGCTAAATAAAGTCCGAGCACCACGCCGATCAGCATCGCAATCTCGAAAACGATTCCGCGCTGGTAACCTTTGTATGCTCCCCAAACAAGTGGTACGGCAAGAATGAAATCTAAGTAGTTCATAAATTTAATCGGCGAAAATCAGCGAAATCCGCTAAATCCGCGTTCCATTATTGTTAGGTTTGAACGATTACGAGTTTGCTTCATTCACCATTTTCACTCCCGGCAGTTCTTTACCTTCAATATACTCCAACAGCGCTCCTCCACCCGTGGACACATAGGATACCTTATCTGCCATTTTGAACTGGTTTATCGCCGCTGCTGAATCTCCCCCGCCTATGAGCGAGAAGGCTCCATTCGCCGTAGCGGCTACAATCGCTTCGGCTACCGTTTTTGTTCCGCTTTCAAAGGCCGGCATCTCAAACACGCCCATCGGACCGTTCCACAAAATCGTTTTACTGCCTTTAATTACTTCCGCGAAAGCTGCAGCCGATACCGGACCAATATCTAATCCCAACCATCCGGCTTCAATTTTTCGTATATCCGTAACGTTAGTCTTTGCATCCTTATCGAACTTATCGCCATTGACGGAATCCACCGGTAAGTGAATCTTTACGCCTTTGGCAGTTGCCTTTTGCAGAATATCCAGTGCCAGATCCAGTTTATCGCTTTCACAAAGTGAATTGCCAATCTCACCACCCTGTGCTTTAATAAAAGTATAAGCCATTCCACCACCAATGATGAGATGATCCACCTTGTTCATGAGTTGTTCGATGATCAGAATTTTATCACTCACTTTCGCACCACCCATGATGGCGGTAAAAGGTTTTTCGGCATGGCTGAGCACCTTTTCCGCGTTCTTTAATTCTCCGGCCATCACATATCCAAAGAGGCTGTTATGCTTAAAGAACTGAGCGATGACGGCAGTACTGGCATGTGCCCGATGAGCTGTTCCGAAGGCATCGTTCACATAGACATCACCGTAAGTAGCTAATTTCTTTGCAAACTCCATATCGCCCTTTTCTTCCTGTTTATAAAAACGAAGATTCTCCAGCAGTAGTACTTCACCCGGCTGCAGGTCTTTGGAAAGATCGGTTGCTGATGCACCCATACAATCGTCAGCGAATTTCACTTTGCGGTCGAGCAATTTTTCGAGCGTGTTGATGGTATGCTTCAAGGAGTATTTCTCCGCCGGACCTTCCTTAGGCCGACCGAGATGAGACATTAAAATGACGCTGCCACCATCTTTCAGAATTTTCTGAATAGTTGGAATAGCCGCTTTGATGCGGGAGGCATCCGTTACCTCAAATGCACTGTTGAGCGGAACATTAAAATCTACACGAATCAGCGCCCGTTTACCGGAGAAATTATAATCATCAATTGTCTTGAAGGACATAGTTTTAATTTTTTGCAAAAATATTAATTCATACGGTTGTAGTAACTGCTCATCCAAATATTCTATGGATGGAATTCTACCTTTCCCCGGTCAATTTCGAGAAGGCCAGCGGTTTGGCATTCGCAGCATCGTAATCGGCTCGACGGTTGAAAATATCCACGGCCAGATAAATGGCTTCCCGAAGAGAAGCTTCACTGGCGATGCCTTTACCGGCGATATCATAGGCTGTTCCATGGTCAGGAGAAGTTCGGACGATAGGAAGTCCGGCGGTAAAATTCACCCCGCTCTCGAATGCCAGTGTTTTAAACGGGATCAAACCCTGATCATGATACATGGCCAGCACAGCATCAAACTGTGTATGTTGCCCGGAACCAAAAAAGCCATCGCTCGGATAAGGCCCAAAGGCAAGAATACCATTCTGATAAGCTTCTTTCACCGCTGCACCTACAATTTCCTGATCTTCATTTCCAATCACACCCTGATCACCGGCATGAGGATTTAAGGCCAGCAATGCGATCCTTGGCTTTCTGATACCAAAATCGCGTTTCAATGATTTCACCATGATATTCAGTTTATGCAGGATGCGCTCCTTCGTGATCATGGATGAAATTTTTGAAACCGGAATATGCCCGGTCACCAGTGCAACACGCAGGGATCCGGAAACCAAAAACATCAGGTAATCATTCGTGTTGAAGGCTTTCGCCAGAAATTCTGTATGTCCGGTAAATCCTCCTTCGGGAGCGATGGTATGTTTGTCGATAGGCGCTGTCACCAGGGCGTCAATAAATCCGCTGGCGAGATCACTGGTAGCAGCCTGTAAAGCTTTCAGGGCATAAGGACCGGTTAACGTCGACGCCTTACCGATCTCCAGCTTCAGTTCTTCTTCCCAGCAATTAATGAGATTCACTTTCCTGGGAATTATTTCCTGAATGCTGCGTATGGTATTGTAGTTAAACTCCTGAAGGTTTAATGTCTTGCGGTGTAAGGAAATCACTTTACTGCTGCCATAGATGACAGGAGTACAGACCTGTGTCATGCGGGTATCCGATAGCGCTTTGATTATAACTTCCGGCGCAATGCCATTTACATCACCAATGCTGATGCCTATTTTAACTCTTCCTTCCTGTTCTATGCTCATATTTTACTTCAATTAATTAGGGTAATCCACAAATAAAAACTTTAATTATATGATACAAATACTTCTTCAATGAAATTTCTGAGTTTCACGCGGATCCCGATAATTATCGGGAGCAGAGACACAGAGTTTCTAATTCAAAATTATCAGGCAGACTAAAGTTTAGTATTTGCTCACTGTATCTCAACCGTATCTCAACCGTATCTCAACTCTATCTCAACTGTATCTCAACTCTATCTCAACCTATCTCAACCGAATCTCAACCGTATCTCAACCGTATCTCAACTCTATCTCAACTCTATCTCAACTGTATCTCAACTCTATCTCAACCTATCTCAACCGTATCTCAACCGTATCTCAACCGTATCTCAACCGTATCTCAATCGTATCTCAACTCTATCTCAACTGTATCTCAACCGTACCTCAACCGTACCTCAACCTGCCTCAAACAACATCTACTCACATAAACGTATATCTAAGTATATCTAAGTATATCAACGTATATCCCTTCTTCACTCTACAATTTTCCGGAAGTACTCAAACAACAACCGCACACCCACACCTGTACCATTTTTCCCTCTGTAGGAGTCATTTGATTTACTGAAGGCCGGAGCGGCGATATCAAAGTGCATGTATGGATAATCCACAAACTGCTTGAGGAATCTGCCGGCAGTAATCGCACCGGCACTGGCTCCGCCTACATTTTTTATATCGGCAATATCTGATTTAATCATTTCATCGTACTCTTCCCAGAATGGAAATTCAGCCAGACGTTCGTACACATTATTTCCTGCTTCGTGCAATGCTCTTCGGGTACTCTCATCTACATCACCCATACAGACAATTCCCTGCGGACCTATAGCTGCTGCTGCGGCACCGGTTAAGGTGGAAAACTCCAACACTTGCTCGGGCTTGAATCGTTTTGCATAATGCAGGGCATCGGCAAGAATGAGTCGTCCTTCTGCATCGGTATTGAGCACTTCTACTGTCTTTCCGCTCATCATGGTAATCACATCTCCCGGCACATAGGCGTCGCCGTCAGGACGATTATCCGTTGCAGGAACGAGACCAATGACGTAGAGAGGCAGCTTCGCTTTTGCAATCGCGTACATCGCACCGCCAACTGCTGCACCTCCGCCCATATCGCATTTCATATAGTCCATGGAATTGGGTGTAGGCTTCAGACTCATTCCTCCGGTATCGTACACGACGCCCTTTCCAACCAGCACATACGGTTTTTTATTCACCGCATTTTTTGGCTTCCATTCCATGATAGTAAAGGTGGGAGGTTGTGGACTACCCAGATTTACGGCGAGTAATCCACCCATCTTCAATTGACGAATTTTGGATTTATTCAACACCTGCACCCGAAATCCGGCTTCCTTGCCCATATGATAGAACTGACGACCGAATTCTGTGGCATTTAAGAACGATTGAGGTTCATTCACCAGATCTCTCGCTCTAAACACCGCTTCATTCAGAATATTCTGACGCTGCACATCTTTGTCTGTCAAACCTTTAACATCAAAAAGCAAGGATTTTACCACATGTTCTTCCTTCTTTTTTGCTGTCCGGTATTTCAGAAACTGATAGCCTCCCAATACGAAGCCTTCACCGAAAGCCAACGCAATGGCAGCATCCATCGTGCTACTTACTGTAACCACCTCATGTTTAGCAGCTTGGCATCTCTGAAAAAAGGCAGCCCCGGCCTTCCGGGCGTTCTCCAAACGGGTAGGAAGTGGCTTATCCTCCCCCTCCAGCTTTTGGAGGTAAATCATTCTGCTATATTTATTTACAGCAATAAATTTCTTTTCAGCCTTTAGTTCTTCCTTCACAAAGGCTAATTCCGGCTTTGAAAACAATTTTTCAGAGAAATCACCATTTCCGTTGAAGAGAACAAGGAGATGCCCATCTTTACGAGAGGCTGACAAGCGCTTAAGTGTGATCTGCATAGAGTTGCGTAAATTTGAGCGGATGAAATTAATGAAAGCCTTTATCTTCATCAAACCATTCAGCGGATTGCTCATAACTTTTCGCAGGATAAAAGGTTATTAAAGGCCGGAGAACGAATAAAATGAACAGCGAACTTCTATTGCAAAAAGCATTACGCATGGATTTCCTCACAGCAAATGAGGGGAAATATCTCTTTGAACATGTACCTACTTCCGAGTTGATGTATGTAGGAAATGAATTGCGTAAGATTCACAAACCTGAAAACAAAGTAACATGGATCATTGACAGAAATGTGAACACGACGAATGTCTGCATTGCGAATTGCAAGTTCTGCAACTTCTATCGTATACCCGGGCATGCCGAGTCGTACATCACCGATATTGAGCAATACAAAACTAAAATTGAAGAGACTTTTCGTCTGGGAGGTGAGCAATTACTCCTGCAAGGTGGTCATCATCCTGATTTAGGATTAAAATTTTACACCGACCTCTTCCGTCAGCTAAAGAAATTATATCCTGCGCTCAAATTACATTCATTGGGTCCACCGGAAGTTGCACATATTGCCAAGCTGGAAGGAAAAACACATACCGAAGTATTGACTGCGTTGAAAGAGTCGGGATTGGATTCCTTGCCCGGTGCAGGAGCTGAAATTCTGAATGACCGGGTACGACGCATGATCTCGAAGGGAAAATGCTCCGGCAGAGAATGGCTGGATGTAATGAGAGCGGCACACCAACTGGACATCACTACCTCAGCGACCATGATGTTCGGACATATTGAAACATTGGAGGAGCGCTTTGAACATCTCGTCTGGTTACGGGAAGTGCAGGCAGAGAAACCGAAAAACTCGAAAGGATTTATCGCCTTTATACCCTGGCCCTTTCAGGATGAAGGCACAATGTTGAGAAGAGTAAAAGGAATCCGTAATTCGGTGAGTGGAGATGAGTATATTCGTATGATCGCCATCAGCCGTATCATGCTGCCCAATATCACCAATATTCAGGCTTCCTGGCTAACGGTTGGAAAAGAGATTGCACAAGTATGTTTGCATGCCGGTGCCAATGATTTTGGGTCGATTATGATTGAAGAAAATGTGGTTTCCGCTGCCGGTGCTCCTCACCGCTTTACCAGCAACGGCATTCAAGAGGCTATCAGAGAAGCAGGATTTGAACCCGCCCTGCGCAATCAACAATATGAATACAGGGATGTCCCTGAAATGATCGAACAACAAGTGATTACCTATTAAGCAACATCCACCCCTGATCTCCGTTAAAATTAAAATATGATTATTGTTAAATTAAAGGGATTTCTCCTGTTTTTACTTGCGGCGTTACTGCTTTATAGTGAAAACGCCACTGCGACGCATAATCGTGCCGGTGAAATTACCTATGTAAAACTGAGCACGTATACTTACAGTGTAAAAATTGTTACCTATACAAAGACTTCCAGTCCTGCAGATCGACCGGAGCTTGAATTCTGGTGGGGAGATGGTTCACGGGATACTATTCCAAGGCTTAGTATTGATTTCAACGTGGGTCCCGATATTCAAAGAAACATTTATGTCAGAACGCATGTGTACCCCGGAACAGGAAGTTATATCATGTATTTTTTAGATGAGAACAGAAATGCGAATGTGATCAACATTCCGGGATCTGTTAATATTCCTTTTTATGTGCAGACACAGTTAATTATTTCACCTGCTTTTCTCACCAATTCCTCTCCACAACTGCTGCAGCCACCCATTGATGATGGTGCCGTCAACCGCTTGTTCATACATAATCCGAATGCATATGATCCGGATGGGGATAGCCTTTCCTATGAGCTGGTTCCATGCAAAGGTTTTGGTGGTTCACCAATACCTACTTTCTTTTATCCTCCTGCCAGCACTTCTTTTACGTTAGATGCAATAACGGGAGATCTGATATGGGATAGTCCGATGCAACAGGGAGAATTCAACGTGGCGATGATCATCAGAGAATGGAGGAATATTCCGGGTATAGGTTTGTTAAACATCGGCTATGTGACCCGCGATATGCAGATCACCATTTACCCTCCTATCAATGATCCTCCTGTTTTCTCCACGATCATTGATACCTGCGTAGAAGCGGGGAATGTGCTCGCCTTTACCGTTTCTGCCACCGACATCACTTCCACCGAAACGATAACCTTAACTGCCAAAGGCGGACCTTTTGAAGTAACCGTGAGTCCCGCGAATTTTACCTCGACACCCAATACAGGAAGTACTACCGGCGACTTTACCTGGAACACTAACTGTGCGCATGTACGAAAAGCGCCTTATACTGTTGTATTCAAAGCCGAAGATAACAACGCGCAGATACAGTTAGCGGATCTGGAATCAATGTTTATCACGGTGGTAGGACCTTCTCCAAAAAATCCGACATCCGCACCTTTGGGAAGCAGTCTCATCCTGAACTGGGATCAGAGTGCCTGTACAGAAGCAGTAGGTTATCATATCTACCGTCGTATCGGCTCCTATGGTTTCATTCCTTCGTACTGTGAAACCGGCGTTCCTGCATATACCGGATATGTCAGAATTGGCTCCGTGAACGGATTGGGAACAACAACTTTTACAGATAATAACAATGGTGCCGGTCTGGCTATTGCGGTGCAGTACTGCTACATGGTCACTGCATTTTATCCCGACGGCGCGGAGAGCTATGCTTCCGTAGAATTTTGCAACCGCCTCAACCGCGACTTACCGGTGATTACGAATGTTGACGTGAACAGTACGGATGCTGCTACCGGTCAGGTGTATGTGGCCTGGGGCAAGCCGGTCGATATTGATCCTACTCAGATGCCCGGACCCTACCGCTATGAATTGCAGCGGGCAGATGCATCCGGAAATTTTGTAACCATTGCCACCTTCACTGACCTTAACGATACCACCTTTAACGACAACGGACTCAATACTACGGCTGTTCAATACCGTTATAGGGTTCAATTCTGGAACGACACTCCCGGGAATGTATTCTCCGCCGGATTTTCGCAAATAGCCTACAGCGTCTATCTCTCCATCGCTCCCGGAGATGAGAAGAATAATCTAGGCTGGAATGTAAATGTCCCCTGGACCAACACGCAATACGTGATCTACCGAGAAAATGCTCCCGGCGTATTTGATTCCATCGGCTTTACTTCAGATGTGCAGTATGTAGATGACTCGCTCAACAACGGACAAAACTATTGCTATTATGTAAAAAGCGTGGGTGCTTATCAGGACACCGGACTTGTGGATCCTATCATCAACAAATCGCAAATTTTCTGCAGTACCCCTGTTGACAATGAACCGCCTTGTCCTCCACTGATTGCCAACGGACCTAATTGTCCCCAACTCAAAGACACCATCAGCTGGCAAATTGACATCAGTTGCGCCTACGATATCGCCTCTTATCAGATTTATTATGCACCCGCCGGAAGCAATAGTTATTCTCAGGTGGGATCAGTTCCTGCCGGCACTTTCAGCTACATTTATAGCGGAGATGGAAGTATAGCAGGATGTTATTATATCACCGCCACTGACTCCACCGGCAATGAAAGTGATTCGAGCAATATAGTTTGCACCGAAAGTTGTCCGGATTATGTGCTGCCCAACATTTTCACTCCCGACGGCAATTTCATCAATGACATCTACCATCCTATCCTTCCCTATCGTGATGTGAAAGATGTTGAAATGACCATATTTAATCGCTGGGGGGACAAGATTTTCGAAACGACAGATCCGGATATCAACTGGAACGGCAAGCGCAACAATGACGGCGAAGAATCCCCCGACGGCGTTTATTTCTACGTATGTAAAGTCAATGAAATTCGATTGTCGGGAGCAGTGGAACAACGTGTTTTGAAAGGCATCATTCATCTTACCCGGGGACCTGTCAGCAAATAGGATGAAAGTACTTGGTGTAATTCCGGCACGCTATGCCTCCACCCGTTACCCGGGAAAACCACTCGCCTTGATTGCGGGAAAAAGCATGATCCATCGGGTATACGATCAGGCGAAACTGGCGGGGTCATTGACAAAAGTTATCGTTGCTACTGACGATAAGCGGATATACGATGCCGTTATCTCCTTTGGCGGAGAAGTGGTAATGACCGATGCCGGACATCCTTCCGGAACGGATCGTTGTGCAGAAACATTGCTGGCTTGCGGAGAAAAATTTGATGCCGTCATCAATATTCAGGGAGACGAGCCCTTCATACACCCCGGACAAATTGATCTTGTTTCGGGCTTATTGCGTGAAGGCGGAGCAGAGATTGCTACACTGGTAAAAAAAATTCAAAGCCATGCTGAACTCTTCAATGTGAATTCGCCAAAAGTTGTTTTATCGGCGAATGGAGATGCTTTATATTTTCCAGGCAGGTCATTCCTTATTTAAAAGGTGTTTCGGAATCTGATTGGCATAACAGGCATACCTATTTTAAACATATTGGCATTTATGGGTATGCAGCAGCCATTCTTCCAAAGCTCGCTGAATTAAAACACGGTAAACTCGAAATGGCTGAATCGTTAGAACAATTGAGGTGGCTGGAAAATGGTTTTAAGATAAAAACAGCGGTCACGGAATTTGAAACGATAGCAGTGGATTCACCCGATGATCTGGTAAAAGCGGAAGAATTCGCCACCCAATTGTAGTAAGCCTTCGCCCACATTCTTTGAATTTATTTTCAAGATGTGCTATCTTAGCACTCTGAAGCCACCAAATTTGCGTACTGCACTATATATCAGCGAATTACTTTACACCAACGATTGTGTGATCATTCCCGGACTTGGGGGATTTGTTGCCAATACGCGGTCGGCTTTCCTTAATCCTGCGCAGCATACCTTTAGTCCACCTTCCCGTAAACTGGCCTTCAATGCAAGTTTGCGGACGAATGATGGTTTGCTTGCACATCACCTTTCCAAGCGTTCCGGTATCACTTACGGAGAAGCACTTACCGAAATAAAAATATTTGTAGAAGACATTTTCAACAGATTATCATCCGGTGAGCAAGTCTGGATTGAAAAAATAGGAGCGCTTACTTTTGATAAGGAACAACGCATTCAATATGAGCCGGATCTCACTGAAAATTACCTGACCGATTCCTTTGGCTTAGTGAGTATCCATTCTCCTGCAATTCGCCGGGAAGAAACGGCTAAAGTCAAGAAACTGGTAGTTAGAAAAGAGAAAAAATCGCGTCAGGGCTGGCGGTTAATGGAATTAATTCCGGCAGCTGCTGTACTTGCACTACTCGTTTTTAATCCACGTATCATTCAGCAGTTGAACACGGGTTTGGCGGAAATTATTCCCGTAAAAGAAATCTTTCATCAACCGGAAGCGCTCTATCCGGTTGTTACGGAAGATTCGATTTTAATTGAACGGGCGATGGAAGAACAACTTCAGGAAGAAAGTACTCCCTTAGAAGTCCCTTCAGAAACAGCAGCACCCGCAGCTGAAGTTATCGAACCAGCACCGATTGACTCCACCAAAGTGGAAGAAGTGGTGAAAGAGGTAGCAACGATTTCCGAAACAAAAAACACGAAACATTCAGGAGCTACTTTTTACATTGTTGGCGGATGTTTTCGCATCGAAGAAAATGCAATCAAGCTGGTGGAAGAAGCGAACCTTTTAGGTTATGAAGCATCCCTGCTGGGCAAAAATGAAAGGGGCTTACATGTAGTCAGTCTTTATTCCTCCGGCAACATGAATGACATTCAGCAACACCTCAGCGAAATTCAGGTCGGTTTTGAAAAAGGTGCCTGGGTGTTGGTGAAATAGTAGCCATCATAATTTATTTCGGTTTAACTCCGTTCCTTCGTAAAACAAAAAAGCCCCGACGTTTCCGATGGGGCTTTCACTAGTTATTCGTTGTAATTAATTTCCGACTTCACTCATAAATTTGATACGCATCAATCTGACTTCTTCTTCGGTATATTCATTTTCACCGAGTTCATTGATGGCACTTTCTATCGAATCATTTTCGGCAGTTTTGAAATAATCAAAAACCTCATCCTGACGCTCCTCGTCAATCACTTCATTGATATAATACTGTATATCGATTCTGGTTCCGGAGGCAACAATGCTTTCAATCTCACCGATGATATCCTTCATCTTCATTCCCTTGGCATCGGCCATATCTTCCAGAGAAATTTTACGATCAATATTCTGAATGATATACACCTTTAATCCACTCTTATTGACAACGCTCTTCACCACGAGGTCCATGGGACGCTCAATTTCATTCTCCTCCACGTACTTTTTAATCATATCGATGAAAGGTTTACCGTATTTAGCAGCTTTTCCTGCTCCAACGCCGGTAATATTTTTCAATTCATCAATGCTGATCGGATAATTCGTCGCCATCTCCTCGAGGGAGGGATCCTGAAACACGACAAAGGGAGGAAGATTTTTCTGCTTCGCCACATTCTTACGCAGCGTCTTCAGCAATTCAAATAAATGCTCATCCGCTGCTCCACCGCCAGCACCACCTGAAAACTCATCGTCCTCATCGGTCTCGGTGTCTTCAAAATTAGCATCAAGAGAAATCTTGAATGGAGTGGGATTCTTTAAATACTTATGACCATCATCACTCAACTTGAGTAATCCGTAATTATCAATATCCTTTGTCAATAAGCCGGCAAGAATCGCCTGACGAACCAGTGCGGTCCAGAAGCGATCACCTCTGTCAACACCTTCGGCAAAGACTTCCAGCTTATCGTGCTTATAATTTTTAACCTGCTGATCTACTTTTCCGATCAACACATTCACCACATGCTCCGACTGATGTTTTTCTTTCACCAGTAAAATCGTTTCGAGCAAAAGACTTAATTCATCCTGTACTTCTATCAATGGTTTCGGATGCAGACAATTATCACAACTGCCACAATTATCCTGATCATAACGCTCGCCAAAATAGTTGAGCAAAACGCGACGACGACAAACGGTTGTCTCTGCATAGCCCACTGTTTCCAGCAGCAACTGCTTTCCGATTTCCTGTTCGGCCACCGGCTTACCTTTCATAAACTTCTCCAGCTTTTCGATATCCTTATAGCTGTAGAAAGTCACACATCTCCCTTCACGTCCATCTCTTCCGGCACGACCGGTTTCCTGATAATATCCAGCGATCGTGGCAACGATGACATCAATCTCTTCCATCAAAAATTTATCCTGATGAGAAGCGCGTGTTCCGGCGTCGAGTCCGGCATGATAAGGCAAGGCACGAATTCCATTCACAGAAAGCGTAGAAGCCACTTCCTCCACCTTCTTACGGCTGAGGCAATAGATAATTCCGGATTTACCGGGATGTTGCTTCACGAATTTAATCATCTCCTTCAGCACATTCAGCTTCGGGCGGATTTCATAATAAAGGTTAGGGCGATTAAAAGATGCTTTAAAAACTTTAGCATCCATCATGCCCAGATTCTTCTGAATATCGGCTTGCACTTTTTCGGTAGCGGTAGCCGTTAGAGCGATGACAGGAAACTCTCCTATTAAATCAATAATGGGTCGGAGGCGACGGTATTCCGGACGGAAGTCATGACCCCACTCCGAAATACAATGTGCTTCATCGATCGCGAAAAATGAAATATTAACTTCTTTCAGAAACTTTACATTTTCATCCTTGGTCAACGACTCAGGAGCAACATAGAGCAACTTCGTCTTACCGGCTTTCATGTCCTTACGCACTCTGGCAATCTCAATCTTCGTAAGAGAAGAATTTAAAAAATGCGCGACACCATCATCGGTATTGAAACCACGAATTGCATCCACCTGATTCTTCATCAAGGCAATCAATGGTGAAATGATTATAGCGGTACCTTCGCTCATTAAAGCGGGCAACTGATAACACATGGATTTGCCACCACCGGTAGGCATGATTACGAAAGTATTCTTCCCTTCAAGTACATTACGGATAACAGCTTCCTGCTCTCCCTTGAAAGAATCGTAACCAAAGTATTTAATTAACGCCTCTGACAGCGTATTTTCTGCAACTAACATTTAACGGGAAATTTAAGGACTGCGAATTTAAGTTATTTTTGGGCCGGATCCGAGATAATATTTCATAAAAAACTACAGGTTCATTACGAATTCATACTGTTTAGGCCAATATAACAACATTGTAACGGTGAAGATATTGTATTGTATTGAATAAAACAAGTAAAAGATGACAGGGTTTCAACCATTGAAAATAAATTTATATGATCTTCGTCAAATCAAAATCAAAAGATGCTTAGCGATAAAAAAATTATTTCATTAGCAAGAAACACTTTAAAGCTCGAAGCAGATGCCATTACCGGATTATCTGCTTTTGTGGGAAAAGATTTTGTAGCCGTTGTAAAGATGATTCATGGTTCCTCCGGAAGAGTGATCGTGAGCGGAATCGGAAAATCAGCCATTATCGCCAATAAAATGGTAGCCACCTTTAATTCGACCGGCACGCCTTCGATCTTTTTACATGCTGCCGATGCCATTCACGGGGATTTGGGAATGATACAACGAAATGACGTCGTGATCTTAATCTCCAACTCCGGTAATACTCCTGAAATCAAAGTTTTAGCCCCGTTCATCAAGAGCGGTGGAAATAAGTTGGTGGCCATGGTGGGGAAAACGGATTCCTTTTTAGCACAACACGCTGACTATGTTCTCTCTACAAGTGTCGACAAAGAAGCTTGTCCCCATAATCTTGCCCCAACCAGCAGTACAACGGCTCAATTGGCTTTAGGCGATGCACTGGCAGTGTGTTTATTGGAGATGAAAGGGTTTACGGCATTGGATTTCGCAAAATTTCATCCCGGTGGCGCACTCGGCAAACGCCTCTACCTCAAAGTGGAAGACGTTTTCCCGGGTACCCCTCAACCGATTGTTTCTCCTCAGGCCCCCTTGACTGAAATCATCTTCGAAATCTCTTCCAAACGTCTGGGAGCCACCGCTGTAGTACAAAAAAATAAGTTATTGGGAATTATCACCGATGGTGACTTGCGCAGAATGATGCAAAAGAATACCCGCTTTGAAAAATTAAAAGCAATTAACATCATGACCAAATCACCCAAAACTGTCGAACGAAACACCATGGCGGTTGAAGCCCTGGCCCTGATGAAAACACACAATATCACACAACTGGTCGTTACCGATGGAGAAAAGTTCCTTGGCTTTGTTCACCTTCATGATTTGCTGAAAGAAGGGATTATTTAAAATCAATGCCGATGTACTTAAAAAATTTAATTATTTAACTAAACGCATGAACTAATTGAATGAAAGAGCCACATGAAATGACTTTTCTTGATCATCTGGAAGCCCTCCGCTGGCATCTGGTACGTTCTGCTGCAGTAATTCTTGTGATTGCGATAGTGGCTTTTATGAATAAAGAAATTGTTTTTGACGGCATTATCATGGCGCCAAAAAACACTGACTTCCTAACCTATAGAGTTTTATGTGATTTATCGGCGCGGTATAATCTTGACATGTGTCTGGATAAAGTGGATTTCAGTGTCGTAAATCTGAACATCAGCGGTCAATTTACCACGCATATGTGGATTGCCTTCATGGCCGGCTTTGTTCTGGGATTTCCCTATCTGATTTGGGAGATATGGCGCTTTGTTAAACCGGCACTTTCCGCTAAAGAGATTAAATATTCAAAAGGAATAGTATTCTTTACTTCTCTACTTTTTATGTTGGGCATCAGCTTTGGCTACTTTATCATCACCCCGCTTTCTATTAATTTCCTGGGGAACTATAAGGTAAGCGAAGAAATTGCAAACTCCATCAGCATGGATTCCTATATCAATACGGTGACCGTTCTTTCCATGTCGACCGGCATTGTGTTTGAGTTACCCATGGTCGTGTATTTCCTCAGTAAACTGGGGGTTCTCACACCTGCCTTCATGCGACAATACCGTAAGCATGCCATGGTACTGAACCTGATCATTGCTGCCTTGATCACTCCATCTCCCGACATCACGAGCCAGCTCATGGTAGCCATTCCACTTTTTCTGCTCTATGAAATCAGTATCTATGTATCAAAGATGGTAGCTACTGAACGTGCAAAGGCCATCGCCGTTTAAAACCGTTTTACGCCATGATTTTGTCATTTCAGAAAAATCTTGCCGTTAATTGATTGTTGAACCGTAATTTCGCAAGAACATACCTATGACCACAGTAAAAGATTTCAATGCCTACCGTGAAAAGATGAACGGTAAGATTCTTGAGCAAGGCAACCTCAACATGAAACGTTTTTTTGCACTGGACACTTCCACTTATCAGGAAGGTGCATTGGATGTTAAAACCAAGGAATTACTCGGATTAGTAGCTTCCATGGTGCTTCGGTGCGACGATTGTATTCGCTACCACCTTGGCAAGTGCAGAGAACAGGGAGTGACGACGGATGAATTGTTTGAAGCGTTTTCTATCGCCAACCTGGTCGGAGGCAGCATTGTTATTCCACATACCCGCAGAGCCCTGGAGTTCTGGGAAGAACTGATAACCTTAGACTAAAATTCACGTTAAAACAGATAAATAATTTATTAAGATTTATGCTTCAACGTTTGCATTATTTTTATTTGATCATTTTTGTTTTCAGCACTTTCGCTGCAAATGCACAGCAAACGAAAATTACCGGTAAAGTTACGGATGAATTAACCAACGAGCCTATCCCATTTGCCACCGTTGTTTTCAAAGGAACCACCATCGGAGTGAATACCGACTTCGACGGGAAATATATCATCTCCACAGACACACCTGGCGATTCGATAATTTGTACGCTGGTAGGTTATAAAACCGTGAAGATGCGTGTGAAGAAGGGACAAGAGCAGGTGATCAATATCGTTTTAAAAGCAAGTAAAGTCGAATTGCAGGAAGTCGTGATTAAAGCCGGAGAAAATCCCGCCAACATCATCCTCAAAAATATTATCCGTAAAAAAGACGAGAACGATCCCACCAAACTCGAATCCTATCAGTACGAAGTCTACAACAAACTGGAATTTGATTTGACCAATATCAGCCAGAAAATGAAAGGCAATAAATTATTAAAACCTTTTGCATTTGTTTGGGATAACATCGACAGTACAGAAACAAACAGTAAACCCTTTCTTCCCTTTTTCATTTCGGAAACCTTATCCGATATCTATTTTAAAAACAATCCACAGAATAAAAAAGAAATCATCAAAGCCAGCAAGGTCTCCGGACTGGAAAACGCTTCTGTCACGCAGTTTCTCGGAGACATGTACCAGCGGGTGAATATCTACAGTAACTTCATTGATCTCTTTGGCAAAGGATTTATCAGTCCTATTTCTGATCTCGGACTTGTTTACTACCGCTACTACCTGCTCGATTCCACCTTTATCGATGATCAATGGTGTTATAAATTAAAATTCAAACCACGTCGTCCGCAGGAATTAACCTTTAGCGGCGAATTCTGGGTACACGATACGACCTGGGCCGTGAAAAAAAATATCGATGCGTATTGCGCATGATGCCAACATCAACTGGGTAGAAGATATGGCGGTAGTACAGGAATATGTGAGGGTAGATAACAAGCAATGGATCATGTCCAAAGATATGCTGGTTTTGGATTTTGCTACCAGAGAGAACGGCATGAGTTTTATCGGAAGGAAGACGACATCCTACAAAAAAATTCTCATCAATCATGATATTCCGGATGAGATTTTTAAAGGGACAGAAAATATTGTTGTCAGTGAAGATGCGTTGGCGCGAACGGCGGATTTCTGGGATGAGTCGAGGCATGATTCGCTGGCGGAGCGGGAATTGAAAATCTACCATATGGTCGACACGATAAAAACATTGCCGGCCTTTAAAACGTATGTAGATCTCATCACTCTCTTCTTCACCGGCTATAAGGACATCGGCTTAATTGAACTCGGTCCTTATTATACGCTCTACAGTTATAATCCCATTGAAGGAAACCGCTTCCGTGTCGGCTTACGTACCAGTGATGATTTAAGTACAAAAATTCAACTGGAAGGTTATCTTGCCTACGGATTGAAGGATGAAAAATTCAAATATATGGGTGGTTTTAAATATAAAATCTCCTCCAAGCCCCGGCAATTCGCAGGATTAAAATACCGGTTCGATGTAGAGCAACTCGGACAAAGTGACAATGCATTTCAGGACGACAACATTCTCTCTTCTTTGTTCAGAAGAAATCCGGCTACAAAATTAAATACCTCTGAAAGCCAGAAAGCCTGGTATGAAATCGAGTGGTTTCCCGGACTCTCCAACAAAGTCACCTTTACGCACAATGAGTTTGTTCCCATTGGAGATCTTGACATCAGTTACTTCGCTGACGATAGTCGTACCGTCATTAAAAAATAATTTTACCACCACATCGGTTTCTTTCTTTACGCGCTTTGCTTACAGAGAAAAATTTGTAGCAGGCAAAGTGGATCGCATCAGTTTAGGCAGCGATTATCCCACGATACAAATCAATTATACAAAAGGATTTAAAGGATTTTATGAAGGAGATTTCAACTTCGATAAATTATCCATCCGCATAGACGACCGCTTAAAGCTCGCGCCTTTTGGTTATACGTACTGGGTTTTGAGTGCAGGAAGAACATGGGGGAAAGTCCCCTACCCTTTGCTGGAGATTCATCCGGGCAACGAGACTTATTTTTATGATTATGCTGCATTTAATATGATGAATTTCTTTGAATTTGTAAGTGATTATTATTTCAGCGGATACGCTACCCATCACTTTGACGGATTCTTCCTGGATAAAATTCCATTGCTAAGAAAGTTAAAATGGAGAGAGGTGGCACAGGTAAAAGCAGTTTGGGGAGAATTGCAAAATTCCAACCTGAATTTACAAACGGACAACACGCTGTTTTATTCCCTCAATAAAAAGCCCTATGTAGAGATGGGTTTAGGCGTTGAAAACATCTTCAAAGTTTTCCGCATGGACTTTCTCTGGCGGATGAGCTATCTGGAAAACCCTGATATCTCCAAGTTCGGGTTCCGTGGAAGTTTCCAACTGACCTTCTAGAGCAAATTTACACCCCTTCATTTCTTTAATCACTACCTTCGCCGCATGTCCATTCTCCGAAGCGATCATTTGGTAAAACGATACAAACGCCGTACGGTCGTGGATAACGTTTCCATCCGGGTGGAACAAGGAGAAATTGTGGGATTACTCGGCCCCAACGGTGCCGGCAAGACCACTACTTTTTACATGACAGTGGGATTGATTAAACCCAACGAAGGCTATATATTTCTTGACGATAAAGATATCACGAAGGAACCCATGTATAAAAGGGCGAAGATGGGCATCGGCTATCTGGCGCAAGAAGCTTCTGTTTTCAGGAAGTTAAGTGTAGAAGATAATATTAAGTCGGTGCTGGAGATGTCCGGCTTATCAAAAAAGGATCAGGAAATAAAAGTAGAATCCTTACTGGAAGAATTTGGCCTTGTAAAAATCCGGAAGAGCAGAGGCGATGTACTTTCCGGAGGAGAAAGGCGAAGAACAGAAATTGCGCGATGCCTCTCCGTAAACCCGAAATTCATTTTATTGGACGAACCATTTGCAGGAGTAGATCCCATTGCTGTAGAAGACATTCAGAGCATCATTCATAAACTGAAAGAAAAAAACATTGGCATTCTCATCACTGATCACAATGTTCACGAAACCTTAAACATCACCGATCGCGCCTACCTCCTCTTTGAAGGAAGAATTTTAAAAGAAGGTACCGCCCAGGACCTCGCCAACGATGAACAGGTGCGAAAAGTTTACCTCGGGAAGAATTTTGAATTGAGGTGAAAAAAAATTCTTCTTATCAAAATACTGATCGGGAGGAAGTAAATTCGTTTTTCACATCAGGATTTAGTTTGAATTAATGAGTTGTTGAGTTATTGAATTGATGAATGTTTTGGAATGGATGCTACTTTCTTGTTTTAAAAAAAGTCCTCCGTGATCCTTCGTGTCCTTAGTGCCGTGGTTACAATGATAGTTTCTATCAAGACTAGAATCTCTATGAACTATCGTGGTTCCTAAAATCAGTTTTTACTTAATGCTCTTCAGGTGCAAGAATTCCTGCTTCAATTTTTATGGGAAGAGCATTTTCTTTAGGAGGAATAGGACAGGAGTATTTCGTGCTATACGCGCAATAAGGATTATAGCTTTTATTAAAATCGATCAGCATCGAATCGCCTTCCGGAAGTTGTAAATCGATATATCGTCCGCCACCATAACTTTCAAAGCCATTGGTTTTATCGGTGAAAGGAAGAAATAAATGATCTTTATATTCTTCCTTTTCAAGGAGGGAAATATTCTGATAAGCATATAAAAAATAAGCGGTGTCCCGAATGCTGAATGTCAGCTTGTATAGTTTTCTGTATTCAGGGGTGCGATCGGTGGTGGTACGCATCTTAAAAACTTCAGGTTTCTCTAAACGTTCTGCTTTGGCCGGAATGCAATAGCGGGAATCGAAAGGAAAAAAATGATGTCCCTGAAAAGTAAGGGCGCGATCCTTTCCCAGCGGCGATGTTTCCACATTGCGGTAATCATCATCCAGCTCCTTTCTGAATTTTTGAACCGCTTCTTCAAATCCCGAAGTGTCGGATTGTGCAAAAACAGCCGTTCCGAAAAAGCAGCAACAAACGACTATCAGGAAATATTTCATCTTAAGAAATTCTGATGAAAAATTATCAAGCTTGCTCCAACTGAAACTCGTAAGTTTCCATGATTGGATTTGACAGTAATTTTTGCAGGCAATATCTACCTTTTCAGTAGCTTCTTCTTTATTTGATGCCTCTACTTCCAGCGTAATATGCTTTCCAATTCTTACATTTCCTATTTCAGGAAGGTTCAGATTTTTCATGCCGGCACTTACTGCTCTTCCTTGTGGATCCAATAATGCTTTTTGCGGCATGACATTAATATGGGCGTTAAATTTCATTTTCTTATTTTATCAGGTGGTAGTATCAGCGACAAAATTACATAGAAAACAATGATCAACGGCGGGGCGGCATAACGGAAAACAATTCCAAGCAAAATGCTGCCTGTCAGCAGGAAATATGGCCCCTTATTACTTTTTAAATCAAAGGATTTGAACTTTAGAGCGATCAAAGGAATTTCAGCGATCAAAAGGAAAGCACTCACAACTGCAAATAGGATCAGAAATAAAGGATGGTAAATCAAGGTAGAAAGTCCGAACTCATCGTGGCTCAGAATTAGGGGAAACGAAATGATCATCAGCGCATTAGCGGGAGTTGGAAGTCCGATAAAATACGAAGCCTGACGGGGATCGATATTAAACTTGGCCAGACGCAGGGCTGAAAATAAGGTGACAATGAACATCGAATACTGTCCGGCCAACAGGAGATTTTCATCGGCTTCGGAAGAAGAGGATCCCATGTAAAAAATGGTAAAAAGAATCATCCCCGGCACCACGCCGAAGCTCACCATGTCCGCCAATGAATCCAGTTGTTTCCCCAACTCAGAATAGGCCTTCAGCGCCCGGGCGGCAAATCCATCGAAGAAATCAGCAACAATAGACAGGAGCACATACAGCCCGGCCAACTCCATTTTCGCATTGAATACAGCAACAATCGCCATGCACCCGAAGAGCAGGTTTAATAGTGTTAACAGATTAGGCAGATGGCGCACGGTTGCGAAGATATTGCATTTCAGGAGAAGGCCTGCTCCTGGTGTTACCGGTGATAAAAAGAAGATGTTAATATTTTACTTTTCACCCACCCTTTTAAAGATAAAACCTGCTTACTTTTGAGTAACAGAACCTTTACCCTCTTACAGACGTAAAACCAATTATACCGGAATATACTTTTTATTCAGGTATATCGTTTCTACCGGTATCCAAACCTATGCAGACAACAACCAAATATTTCCTGTTCATCATCCACATGCTGATGGTGATTCCCGCTACGCTTACTGCCCAAGCGCCAAAATACAGTAATGAGTTTTTAGCCATCGGCGTTGGTGCCCGTGGGCTTGGCTTAAGCGGTGCTATGTCAGCCATTGTTGATGACGCCACTGCCGGCTACTGGAATCCTGCAGGACTCACGCGCGTAAAAGGGAATTTGCAAATCGCCCTGATGCATAGTGAGTATTTCGCCGGTATTGCCAAATACGCTTTCGGTGCCTTTGCTGCCCCCATAGATGAAACAAGAACCATAGGGGTATCCGTCATTCGCTTCGCCATTGATGACATTATTGACTCCACCGACTTAATTGATAAAGACGGTAACATCGACTACGACCGTCTGAAATCATTTTCATCGGCCAACTATGCCTTCTTATTTTCTTATGCACAAAAAATGAAAATTGAAGGATTGAGTATTGGCGGAAATGTGAAAGTAGTCCACCGGAAAGTAGGAGATTTCGCCAAGGCCTGGGGCTTCGGTCTCGATGCAGGTGCACAATATGAAAGGGGCAAGTGGAGATTTGCTGCTACAGGAAAAGACATCACCTCCACGTTTAATGCATGGTCATACAACACCGAAAGCCTGGAAGCAGTTTTCAATCAAACCGGCAATGAAATTCCTGAAAATGGTTTAGAAGTCACCTTACCACGACTCATATTAGGTACTGCTTATAAAACAGGTATCACAAAAAAAATATCAGTCCAGCCTTCATTGGATCTGGACATCACCTTTGATGGCAAAAGAAATGTACCTGTGAAAACAGATGTGGTGAGTATAGATCCGAAGATAGGTCTTGAATTTGCCTACGATGATTTCATTTTTCTGCGTGCCGGTTTGGGCAACATTCAATCGGTAAAAAATATCGATGCGAGTACTTCCACTACCGCGCAGCCCAATATAGGAGTCGGACTCCGGCTTAAGAATGTAAGTATTGATTATGCCCTCACCAATATCGGTAACACATCTGAATCCCTCTATTCAAATGTATTCTCGATTCGCCTGAGCATCTTTAAACAAAAGACCGCGTCAGTCACTAAGTAAAAAGAGTTACTATGAAAAAATTTTACACCCTCGTCCTATTCCTACTCATTGCCACTTCATCTGCAAATGCGCAGCCCTACGGAAATGAATGGATTGCTTTCACCAATGGCCAGGCACTCTCCACGCAGCAATATTTCCGCATCAGTATTTGGAAAGAAGGTATCTATAGAGTTACCTACAACGACATGCAGAACACCGGCGTTCCTGTCAGCTCCTGGTTTAGTCCGGATCGTTATCAGATGTACCATCGCGGAAAGGAGCAATTTATAAGAGTAGAAGATGCGAATGCGGATAATATTTTTGGTCCCGGCGATTATCTGGAATTTTATGGGAAGGGCAATGATGGGGCATACGACGCCAAACTCTATGATGTACCGGAAAGTCAGGCCAATCCTTATTATAGTTTGTACAATGACACTTCTGCCTACTTCCTGACCTATTCGCCATTTTCTACCAACAACAGAAGAATGCCGGTAGTAAATGACAATAATTTCAGCGCTTATACACCGGAAGCCCATTTTCTGAAAGAAGAAATTAAAGTCTATGGGAGTGAATACAATATTGGCTGGAGAGATTTTAATGATATCGCCGACAATTCCTTTACCGAAGGAGAAGGTTTTTTATCCAACAGAATCAGCAAGCAGGCTCCTTTTGATGTAAATTTCACCATTGGAAAGTTCCTCTCATCAGGACCGCAGCCGACAGTTGAAACGATGATCATGGGAGCTAACGCCAACGCCCATCCATATATATTTAAAAGTGCGGGCACGCAAATCTTTGATACGATTTTCTACGCTTACGAATTGGTAAAGCATCAGTTTGGCATCAGCAACCTTCCTGCATCCGGGGCTTACACCTTTCAATTCGCTCCACAAAACGACCCTACCTTTGCCGGCAATCTGAATTACATGCAGATGGCGTATACGAAGTTGCGGTATCCCCGTTCCTTTGATTTTAACGGTGACGCCTTACCGATGAGTATGATTGTGAATGGTACCGCATCAAAGATTTTATTGCAGATGTCGAATGTAAATGCCGCTTCACCACGACTATACATCATTAGTGGTGATACTGTCAAAATTGTAAACACCGGTACCTCAGGAAATCTGCTGCAGGCCATCATCCCTATCAACGGAACCGAACAGAAATGCTTATTGACTGACAATAGCCTGGTTTTTAATTATGCCGGCAACATGGAACTGAAGACAGTAAATACGGATACAGACCCGAATAAATACGCACGGTTTAACAATTTCACAGAACAGGGTGCAGGGAAAGACTTTCTCATCATATCACACAAAGCCATATGGAATGGTGCAACAAGTTATGCCGGTTATAGAAATTCGAAAGGATATAATGTACTGCTTGCGGATATTGATGAACTCTATGACCAGTTTGCCTGGGGAATAAAAAAGCATGTTTTATCCATTCGCAATTTCTCCGATCAGCTGCTTGACAATATCACGCCAAAGCCGAAGTATTTACTGCTGTTGGGTAAATCAGTATTATCACAAAATTCCAGAGGAGGAAATGCCTATAACCAAAACTTCATTCCGACCTATGGGGAACCTGCATCGGATCAAATCTACACCTCACAATTAAATACTCCCAACTTTGTTCCGGAGATGGCCACGGGAAGAATTTCAGCGCAGAATGAACCGGATGTAACGGCATACCTCGACAAACTTATTTCGTTTGAAAATCAGCAAAACTTTAATCCCGCACCATGGATGAAAAACATCCTGCATTTTGGCGGCGGAACTGACATTGGAGAACAGAATATCCTCTCCGGTAAATTGAGTATTTATAAAACAATAGTTGAAGACACCCTCTTTGGAGGTAACGTCACTACCATCTTAAAAAGTTCAACGGATCCTATTCAAATTAATCTCGGACAATACATTCAGCAACTCATTGACACCGGCTGTACGATGATGACCTTCTACGGTCATGCTGCAGGAACTTCATTCGATATTGCTACCGACGATCCGGAGAACTACAATAACAAAGACCGCTATCCGGTTGTACTTGCGCTTTCTTGTTTTGTGGGAGACGTGCATACTACCAGCAGGCTGCTCAATGAACGTTTTGTACTCACCCCTGATAAAGGGTCTATTGCATTCATCGCTGTTCCGGACAAAGGGCTTATAGATCCATTGGATGAATATTCGATACGCTTTCACGAAAACACTTTCCGTGAAAATTACGGTGAGGCATTGGGTGAGAATATGCGTAAAACAGTAGAGCAAATTATTGATGCTACTTTTGAACGCAAGAGCGTTTGCATGAACATGACCTTGCACGGTGATCCGGCTATCCATATGAATTCCTTTGAAAAGCCGGACTACAGTATTAACAACGAAGGAATATTTTTCGAGCCTTCCGTAGTCACAACGGAAACCGACACTTTTGCCGTGAAAGTAGTGATCAGTAATCTGGGCAAAAACACAGGCGACACCCTTCATCTGCTTATCAGCCGTACCATGCCCGATGGAAGTAAGCGTGACACGATAGTTCCGGTCCCCTACATTACTTACCGCGACACCTTCACTGTGGAGTTGCCCGTTGATTTCGCCAATGGTGCCGGCTTAAATTTATTTGAAGTAACCGTGGACATTTATAATGAAGTCGACGAAATTGACAACGTCGGTAACAATGTAGCCAATGCCCAATTACAGATCAACTCTACCGATATTAATCCTGTTTACCCACAGAAATACGGAATTGTTCCTAATGGTAATATAGTACTCAAAGCGACAACGGCTAATTTATTCGCAGCTCCCAAGAACTACCGGTTTGAAATTGACACTTCTTTTTTCTTTAATAGTCCGGTAAAACAATCCGGATTGGTCAGCAATGCCTTTGGTATTGTTTCCTGGACTGTACCCCAGCAAATAGATTCCAACGTTGCGTATTTCTGGAGAGTAGCCAATGATTCCATCATGGATCCGGATTCTGTCATCTCCTCTAAATACCAGTGGAAATCCAGTTCCTTCCTCTACAAACCGGGCGTGACGGGATGGTCGCAGTCGAACTATTACCAATTTAAAGAAAGTAATCTCGCCAATATGATCTGGCTGGACTCTATTCGCCAAACCAAGTTCATCTCCTCCAATTATTCATTGTTGATGACACATGAAATCAACCGTCCCAGCTATGAAATCAACGGAGTCAACATGGACTATGGCGGATGTACCGGAACTCCACAGATAGCCATTGCCGTTTTAGACTCTATCAACTTCGAGCAGCCCTGGATTGCGGATTCCTGTACCCGTAATTTTGGCAACTTCAATTACTATAGTTGTTTAACCAACAAAGGATGTGGATTCCGCACGCGGCCTGATAAATACTTCCTCTTTGATATGACTACGGCAGGAATCAACAGTCTCATCAACATGATGAATAACGAGATTCCTACAGGCAACTATATGCTCAGCTGGTGTACGTTCAGTGCGCCATTTGACACACTCACTCAGCTCGCTGCAGCATATAACGCCATTGGGGTACCGCAATTCGGATCTTTAAATACGGGCGATAAATTCATGATGTTCATGAAGAAGGGTGATCCTTCCACGCTCATCTTCAAAAGTGGTGTTTATCCTGACTCTTCCTTACGAATAGATTATTTGCTTACCCGAGATTGGGATAAAGGCTTTAAATCTTCCTCTGCTGCCGGTCCCGCCACTGCGTGGAAACAGTTGCATTGGGATTACGGACACCTGGAAAGCAGTCCATCTCCCGACAGCATCTATCTGCAGGTGTTTGGAATAGCCTCTACCGGCCAGGAAGTACTCCTCATTGATTCCATTGTAAGTACATCAACTGCTACAGACCTTAGTGCGATCAGTGCACAGCAATATCCTTATTTGCGCCTAAACGCTTATCTGCAGGATAGCCAGAACCGTACACCTCCACAAATTACCAAATGGCAGATTTATTATGATCCTGTTCCGGAAGGTGCTTTAAACACGAGCTACTATTCTTTCTACAGCGATTCAGTACAAGAGGGAGAGAACATCAATCTGAGTATGGCTTTTGAAAACATCAGCAATGTTCCTATGGACACTTTATTGGTTAACTATTTTGTTTATGATGCCTCCAATATTCGCAGAAACATATCTTCGGTAAGGCTTCACCGTGACTTACCTGCGGGAGATACAATAATGTGTAATATCAGCTTCAGCAGCATTTCAATGCAAGGCGCTAACCGACTTTGGATCGAGGCAAATCCCGACAAAGACCAACCGGAACAATACCATTTTAACAACATCACCAATCTCAAATTTGTTGTCACGCCTGATATTACCAATCCCTTACTGGATGTCACTTTCGACGGCATACATATCCTAAATGGAGATATCGTTTCGGCCAAACCCAATATCCTCATCAAATTAAAAGACGAAAACCGCTACATCGCGATCAACGATACATCTAATTTCAGAGTCACCTTGAGAACACCTTCCGGACAATTAAATTACTTGCATTTTGAACCGGCACAAGGAAGTAATTCCGGAAACGAGTTACTCGCATGGACACCGGCAATGCTTCCCAACAATAGCTTCCGTATTGATTACACTCCTTTTTTGAAAGAAGACGGCACTTATGAACTGACTGTGCAAGCGAAAGATGAAACAGGAAATCTGAGTGGTGCGAATGACTACAAAGTACAATTTGAAGTGATCAATCGTAGTACTATTACAGAAGTGGTTAATTATCCGAATCCGTTTAGTACTTCCACACGGTTTGTATTTGTATTAACAGGTGCTGAGGTGCCCACTGAATTCAAAATTCAGATCATGACGGTGAGTGGAAAAATTGTTCGTGAAATCATGAAAGAAGAACTCGGACCTATACGCATTGGAAGGAACATCACTGAATATGCATGGAATGGAAAAGATGAATTCGGAGATCAGTTAGCGAATGGCGTTTACCTCTATCGTGTGAACACCGGCATCAACGGTTCCGACATAGAGAAAAGAACTACAGCTGCGGATTCCTACTTTAAGAAGGGATGGGGAAAGATGTACCTGATGCGGTAGCGGATATCTTCTGATAGTAAGTGGATCTGTCTACCTATAGAGCTACCTGACTATGATAAAAAACTGCCTTCTTACCTTCTACACCAACGCAGCCCTTCGGGCTGCGTTGGTTTTATAGGGGGGAGCGGGCTTCCAGGTTACCTGTGGGTTGTGCCTACGGCACATACCCTCCATCTCCCATCCCGTAGGGATGAAACACCGGTAACACCGGTAACACCGGTACAACAACACACCCTCCATCTCCCATCCCGTAGGGATGTAACATAGCACAAGGTTGTGCAACCAAAAATACTATCTGACAGAGTACATAAGTAGAAAGTTGGCGTAGGATTGGACCGAAAAACGACTTCCCTCGAGACCAACAAGGGTAACGATGGCGTTGGCCTACCCCTCTGTTTCTTTGCTAAAAAAGGCTTTACTTGACCACCACCGTCTTTCTGACGGTTTCACTTTGTTCTAAACGGATATAATCCTTTGCGGTAAGTGTTAAAGAAGTCACTTCTACATTTAACACCGCTTCCCATTGAAATTTAAAAATGGCTTCCCCGTTACTGGTGGTAAACTCTTCATCAAAAACATCTGCCCGAACTCCGGTTTGCGGATTCACCACACTGTCTTGACGAAGAACGACTTTGGCAGCCGAAACCGGACGACCCAAGGTGTCGACTACAGTTATTATTGCTTCACAGGGCTCCGTTTTTTTACAAGATGAAGCGGTTAATAGTCCGGCTAAAGCCAGTGTCAGGATGATCAGGTAACGATTCATGGTTAGTTTTGCTTTTCCTTTTACGGGAATAGTAGAATGATTGTTCAAATTTAGTTAAACTTGCAACAGAAACCGGAATAATAATATTCCAATTGTCACAACTCAAAAGTAGTTAATTCCCAATAATATGAAAAAAGCGATCCTGATATGTATGGTCCTTGTTGCTACCCTTGCACAGGGCTCCTTCGCTCAAAAAAAGAAGAAAATGACCGAAACATCGTCAAAAGACACCCTTATCCAGATTACCACCGACCTTGGTACCATGAAGCTAAAGTTGTACAAAGAAACACCCCTGCACCGTGCCAATTTTATTAAGCTGGCCAGTGAAGGATTTTACGATAGCCTTCTATTTCATAGAGTTATAAAAGGTTTTATGATTCAGGGCGGTGATCCGAAGTCGAAAAATGCTAGTCCGGGACAGCCATTAGGGGCTGGTGATGTTGGGTATAAGATTCCCGCGGAATTAGTAGACACTCTTTATCATAAGAAAGGTGTACTTGCGGCAGCGAGAGATGGAAATCCTGAAAAAGCCTCCAGTGGCTGTCAGTTTTATATTGTACAAGGGAAACCAATGACAGCTAGCGAAATAGAACAAGCTGAACAGCGCATGGGATTTAAAATGACGGAAACTCAAAAACAAGCTTATATGACCATCGGTGGTTCTCCCTGGTTAGATCGCAATTATACCGTTTTTGGCGAAGTGATTGAAGGGCTGGATGTGATTGATAAAATTGCTGATGTGAAAACACTTCCCGGCGATCGCCCCGAGCAAGATGTAAGAATGAGTGTAAAGGTAATTGTTGAATAATTTCTTGCATCCTATTGTATAAACAGTTGAAAGGAAGTCTTCGTCATCACTGACGCGCAGACTCTTCTTCCCACCCCATTGCCTGTACCCCTCATGTCGAACAACAGCATACAAACATTAATTGAGGAAGCACGTTCCTTTTCTCCTTCGAGTAAGGAGGAACTGGAACAATTCCGTTTGCGCTTTCTCGGCAAGAAGGGTGTACTGAATGATCTCTTTGCAAAGATGAAAGAGGTGGTTCCGGAAGAACGAAAGTCATATGGCCTGATGGTCAATGAGCTGAAAGTAGCTGCCGAAGAAAAAATAAATACTTTCAAGGAACAATTTGATCAATCAGAACAAACTGCCGACTCCGGTCAGGATCTGACTTTACCTGCTTATCCTTTGTCATCGGGCACCTTTCATCCATTGACAATCGTAAGAAGACAGATCATTAATATTTTTTCCCGCATAGGCTTCAACGTTAGTGATGGTCCGGAGATAGAAGACGATTGGCATAACTTCTCTGCACTGAATTTCCCTCCTGAACACCCCGCACGAGATATGCAGGATACTTTCTTCATCAATCTTGAGGCAAGTCCTGCGCATTATAAGGGTCCGCTGGCATTGCGCACACATACTTCATCGATTCAGGTACGTGTGATGGAAAATCAGCCTCCTCCCATCCGAACAATTTGTCCGGGAAGGGTGTACCGTAATGAGGCGATTTCTGCGCGGGCGCATTGTTTCTTTCATCAGGTAGAAGGATTTTATATCGATGAAAAAGTTTCCTTCGCCGATTTGAAACAGACCTTACTTTATTTTGCACAGGAGATGTTTGGAGCAGAAACTAAAATTCGTTTGCGCCCCTCCTATTTCCCGTTCACGGAGCCGAGTGCGGAGATGGACATCAGCTGCACCATTTGTAAGGGCAAGGGTTGCAATATCTGTAAGTACACCGGCTGGGTGGAAATATTAGGATGTGGGATGATTGATCCTGCTGTTTTGGAGAATTGTAAAATCGATGCAGAGAAATACAGTGGATTCGCTTTCGGAATGGGGATTGAACGTATCACGATGTTGAAATATTCCATCAAGGATCTGAGGATATTTTCAGAAAATGATGTGCGCTTCCTCGATCAGTTCAAGGGGGTAAGATAGCACACTACAACCGGAAAATTACTTCTTCGGCTTTCCGATGACGTTATACTCGCCCTCTCCCTTCAGAATAGCATTGTACAATGAAGGATTGCCGAGTACCAACAGCGCTTCCTTCATCACCTGATCGTGCCTGAACATGTATTTGAATTTTCCGGTCTGGAAATGATATCGCGGTACTATTTCCTGCTCGATTAAAGATTTTAATTCCTCTTTAAAAAGCTTGAGATCTTCTGCTTTATCATGATTTAATCCTTTACCGAGCGCTTCCAGTTCATTGCTGATTCCGGCGTAATACTTCTCCCGTTGAACGGTTTTCTTTAAAGTGGCAAAAGCACTTTCCGACTGCGTGGAATAATCAAATTTCCGGGTATTGATATAGCTGACAAAATCCTGAAAGTCGTTGTCAGTGAACACAAATTTTTCGGCAGCTGCTATCGAGTCATGTTTTTGGCGGAAGTGTGTGGCGTAATCAAAGAGAATCAGGTTGCGGGAGAGGCTTCTGGCAATATTGCTGGTATCGCCGGGTGCTACATAACGGTCAGGGTATACCGCAGAGCCATCGAAAACAGTACGGCCATTCTTTGTCTTGAAAGGCTTCATCAACGAATCCGGTACTTCGGTAACGGCACCACCATCCTCCACGCCATGATGGTAAATACGTGTTTGCACACATCTCCCGCTGGCAGTAAAATACTTGGCGACTGTTAATTTCATCTGTGCATTAAAGGAAAGCGGACGGGTTTGCTGCACCAATCCTTTCCCATAGCTCCGCTGCCCAATGACGACACCCCTATCCAGATCCTGAAAATTTCCGGCTGTAATTTCACTGGCAGAAGCGGAATTTTTGTCGACGAGAACGGCCACACGGATGTCAGGAGCAATCGGATCTACTTTCGCGTGATAGACATTATTAGAACCTTCCGTTTTTCCGGTTTGCGTCACCAGTAATTCCCCTTTTTTAATAAAAAGATTCAACATCTGCACCGACTCTTCCAGCAGGCCACCGCCGTTTCCGCGAAGGTCAAATACCAGTGATTTAAGTCCGGGATTTTTCTGAAGATCGACCAGCGCATCATGCACTTCATTGAAGCAATTCTGGAGGAATTTATCGAGTTTAATATATCCTACACTATCATTCAGCATCCCATAATAAGAGACATTCTTCACTTTTATCTCCCCTCTGGTCACCGTTTTTTCCATGGGCTGAGCTACTCCTAATCTGGAGAACTCTAATTTTACGGTAGTACCGGCCTGACCTTTAATTAAATCATCAATTTCCTCCGGGGCCAGCCCTTTAATACTGCGTCCATTCACGGCGAGCAGCACATCTCCGGCACGGATATCTGCCAATTGAGCAGGGAAACCTTCATACACATTGTAAATAATGATGCTGTCGCCCATTCGGAAGGATGAGGCACCAATTCCCCCGTATTCCGTACTCACATGCTTCATACGGTAATCCTCTATCTCCGCTTCAGGGTAATAATTGGTGTAGGGATCCAGGGTTTTCAACATGGCATCTACACCTGTCTTCATCAACTGACCGGGATTCACATCATCCACATAGTATTGATTTACTTCCTTGTAAACACTTGAAAAAATATCAATTTCCTTGGTGATCATGAAGAAGTCATCTGCAAAACTCCAGCATAAAACGGAGAAGGGCAATAACATCAGCAGCATAAGCCGGCGGCGACGAACAGGAGAAATGATTGGTGTCATGGTTAAATTTCAGAAGGATCAAAGATACAAGAACAACGGGTAATCAAAATCATTATTTTAGAGCCCATGAATATTAACGACAACAGGCGCTATATCACGTTGCTCATCATCATCGTCCTGGGAATCTTTCTTGCCTGGTCGCTAAGTGGGTTTTTAACAGCACTTCTCTCTGCCATCATTTTATATGTTTTGATGAAACCGCTCATGCGTTACCTGCTGGTAAAGCGACGGTGGAATAAAACCCCGGCTACCGTTGTGGCTATGATCATCACCTTTCTCACGATTCTTGGCCCTGTCTGGACTTTATATGGTTTACTGGCATCTAAAATCAATTATGCACTTTCCAACAGCACGGAATTGATTGAAGGTCTGAGAACGATGGATCTTTATATTTTTGAAACGACCGGAATAAAAATTTTGAGTGAGGAAATGGTCAATAAATTGCAAGAGCTGGCCGGCGATATTATACCACAAATTTTGGGAGCCACTGCAGATATGCTGGCCACCTTTGGTATGATGTATTTTATCCTCTACTACCTCCTGACCAATCTTGGACAAAGCGAAAAAGCACTCGGGGAACTCCTGCCGGTAGAGGAAGAAAAAGCAATTCGTTTTGCAGCAGAATTGGAATCGGCCGTATTTTCAAATGTATTAGGGGCGCCTGTTCTTGCTATTTTACAAGGATTAACCGCAGGATTTGCCTACTGGATTTTTGGATTGGATGAACCCTGGTTTTGGGGCGCTATCACCGGATTCATGTCCTTTATCCCTCTGATCGGTACGGCCATCGTATGGATTCCGGCAGGGATTTATCAATTGGTGAACGGCGAAAACTGGCAGGGAATCGGCATCTTAATTTTCGGAGCAGTAGTTATCACCAATATCGACAATGTATTTCGGTTTACTTTACAGAAGAAGTTTGCCGATATACATCCTATCGTCACCGTGTTGGGTGTGATTGTCGGATTAAAATGGTTTGGCATAACCGGAATTGTTTTCGGCCCTTTGCTGATTTCCTATTTTTTACTGATGATAAAAATGTACAAAGAGGAATATCATTAGCAGATTCAACATTCAGCTATTAAATAACGATCTCCTGTACTCCTCAAAGAGCAACTCCCGAAGATATGAATCAGACCTGCAAAGAAATCTTATTTTCCTTCAGACGTCGCTTTGCCTAAAAAGCAAAAGGCCCCGTATACTACGAGACCCTCTGCGACCTAAAACCTACCTGTCCTTTTAATTAACGGTATAGGAATTATCTGTACCATATGCACTCAACATCTTCTTCAATTTTTGACGCGCCATATGTATTCTTATTTTAACTGTACCCAATGGCACGGCAAGGTATTTTGCAATCTCTTCGTATTTATATCCTTCATAAGACATCATAAATGGTGTACGCAGGCTATCTGTTAAGCTATCTAACGCCTCATTCACTTCAGTCATTACTAAACGACCATCGCCTTCATTCTTAACAGAAGGACCAGAATGATTAAGAAGGTATTGGTTTTCGGTATCATCATTTATAACTGATCCATTCACCATCCTGCGATAATTATTTATGAAAATATTTTTCATGATAGTATAAAGCCACCCTTTCAGATTGGTTCCATCCTGAAATTTTTCTTTGTTGTTAAAAGCCTTTAACATAGTTTCCTGAACAAGATCATTTGCATCTTCAGGATCTTGAGTTAATTTTAGGGCGTAACCGCGTAAAGCTTTGTAATGCTCTTTTACCTGGTGATTGTATTCGATTTGTGTCATTTTGTTTAGGTTTTAAGTATTAATCTTCAACAAAGATAAGGGCTTTCATTTGGATCTTGCAAGACTTTTTGTTTAATTTTTTAATCATTTTGTTAAACAAGACTTAAGCGGTTGATAGTCAGGGTAAAAAGTTTTAAATATTGAATTTAAATAACTTAAATAGACACTGGAATCCTAAAAATACAATAAGAATACATATTTTGTTTAATAACTATACATATTTACTAAACACTATGGAAGCCCATTTGTTGAACTTTAAATACAAAACATAAATGAAGGCTAGCACAACTACAGGTAATAACAATAATCGTCTCCGGACGGAAAAATCAAGGGTTAATGCCATCCTTTTAAATACGGATGAGAAAGACATAATGGACGATATCTTAAACCACCACTTCAGCAATAAAGAAACTCCGCTTCGGGCAGATGCCTTTGATGTATCGAATGATGAAAAGATATCAATCATAGCCGGGCATGTAAAAGAGATACTGCATACCCTGGGCCTTGATTTGAATGATGAAAGTATTCGTGACACTCCGCTGAGAGTTGCGAAGATGTATATCAATGAAACCTTCAGGGGACTTAATCCCGAAAACAAACCCACGGCAACGCTATTCACCAATAATTACAACTATAGCCAGATGCTGGTAGAGAAGAATATTACCTTCTATTCTACCTGTGAACATCATCTGGTTCCCATCTTTGGGAAAGTACATGTTGCCTATTATTCATCAGGTAAAGTAATCGGTCTCTCTAAACTTAATAGGATGGTGGATTATTATGCCCGTCGACCCCAGGTGCAAGAGCGGTTAACGATTCAGATTGCCGAGGCACTCAAGGAAGTCCTGCAAACAGAAGATGTAGCCATCGTGATCGATTCCACTCATCTCTGTGTTGCTTCCAGAGGAATTCAGGATGTACACTCCACGACGATTACGGCTGAATATTGCGGTAAATTTAAAAACCGAGATGTGCGAAATGAATTCTTACAATATACAAAATAACACACCTCTTTTTTTGACCGGCAGCTTTATAAAATTATAGAAAACAGGTATGATTAAGATGAACTACACTACTGTTTTATTCTTTCAATAAACAGGCTTTTATAAGTCCACGTGTAAAATTCTAGTCGCGGAATCTGAGAAACCAAATGAAAAACTCAATTCACTTTTAGATAATCAAGCAAACTGATTAATTCCTGCATAGTAGATAAGGTGCGTACGTTTTTTGGAAAATGTATATTGGCCTGAAGAATCTGTCCGCCACCAATTAAAATATTTGCATGCGGAAAATCTTTTGATAATTTATTTGCGATAGTTAGAGGACTATGTGCAGCGATGGAGGTGGTTAGAACAGTGAGCAGGAAGTCGGCCTTGTAAATGGTCATAACAGGGCTCAGATCATCCAGAGGAAGATTAGGACCTAAATAACTGGTATGATGTCCCCTCGACCGGATGAGATAGTTCGCGAAAAGCAATCCGATTTCATGTGGTTCATGAGCGGGCAAGAACAACAAGAAACGCTTAGCTCCGGGAGCAATATTTTTAGGTTGTGCATCAATGGCCACAAATAATTTTTGACGGATAAGGTTGGTAATAAAATGTTCATAGGCGGGATGCACAGAACCTGTTTGCCATAACATGCCTACTCTCGCCAAAAAAGGGAAAACCAAATTGAGGAAAGAATCCTGCATCCCATGTTGAAGAAAATTAGCAGCTAGTATTTTTTCAAAAGCTACCTCATCCAGACTAAACATCGCCTTTGTTAAGGATTCTATCTGTACAATGCGATCCGTTGCATCTAAAGTCAATTCCATCACTAATCTGTCCAGCTCTTCCCTTCCCATCTTCGTAATCTTGGAAATTTTATGTCCCTGACGATTGAGCATCGCAACACTCAGCAACATTTTGATATCATCGTCATCATAATAACGGATATTCGTCGCCGTACGTTTTGGCTGTGGAATACCATACCGCTGTTCCCAGATACGCAAGGTATGAGGTTTGATTCCTGTGAGGGCCTCGACGTCTTTAATGGAGAAGTGATTCATTTGCTACTTTTTCTCTTTTATATCTGAAATCGAAAAGCATGCAGATCTGGTAGTATAACAAGCTACGAACTATAATGTTTTCGCAAAACTACCTTAATTAATTCACGTTGCAGAATTAATTCCGCCAGCCTGTCCACCTCTTTGCAACCGTACCCTGCCGGCAATAGATGCTCAGGCAGATCAATATGATACAACAATGCGGGTATACGATCGGACTCATTTTTACACCAATACCGGAGCTGTTCGGAAAGCTGCAAACGGTAGTGTTCAAAGCTCACCGGCATGTCCGCATTAAAATTTACCGTATAGCCGAATCGCTCAAAATCTTTCACGACCTGTTCCGACATTGCCCGTAAAAAAGCAAGGTCATGTCGATATTTCTCCAGTTGTTCTTCTTTCAAGTTCTATCTTCGTCAGACTAATAATGACATGAAAATACGACCCTTGTTTGAATTCTCAAAATATGCACTTCACATGAGGATGGTCTTCTTCATTTTTGTACTGGCATTTCCCTTAAAATCTATGGGCCAGGGTGGATATCGTCCGCATCCCTTTCTTTCGCCCATGTGGCAGGCCGATGTAGAATATCTCGAGCCCAGTCAGGTGGAAGATACCACAATGGAAAATGGATTTGCCGGCGGCGCATTTTCATTTCGTCTTCCACTATATACCGGCAAAGATTGGCTCTCGGCAGATGGAGGCAAACCCTTTTATGCGATACTTGCTCAGGGAAGCGCTGCCTATCGCATCAGTCAACTGGATTTTCTGGAACCTGATCGCCTGCTAACGTTGGGGCGTATAGGCGTAACCGGTTTAATGGCACGCGGCTTAAGAAATTTATTTCTGCTAAATATAAATGCCTCGCTGCCCTCCCAATCTTTTTCCTTCAGCCCGGCCTATATTCGAATGGGAGGAGCGCTGGTCTGGCGGAAACTTTATCATAACAATACCTGGTGGCATACGCTCGGTGTCATTTACTCGCCCATTGCCGGCCGTGACTTACCATTACCACTCGTGGGTTTTGGTGTCAAGCTGGGGAACGATGATCAGATTCAATGCACCTTCCCCTTTAACCTTAGCTATACACATATTTTTTCAAAGAAATTCAGTCTGAGCGCGCGTATTCAGAATATGGGAGGATATCATTATTTGAAGGCCGACAGTGTTTACACCGAAGAACCACTGCTGTACCGCTTTCGGTATCCTCGCGTGGGTATCGTGGGTAGATTATATACGTATCGGCATGTTGTTATTACACCGGAGGTAGCCATTGTGGGCAGAGGAAGATTGACGATTGATGATTATACCGCACGCCAGCAACCCAGTTTCTTTTTTCGCCTGAGTGTACAAGTCCGCTTTGGGAAAAGAGCAATTGCAGCACCGATACTCAACTTCGATCCGGGTGATTCCGGCTTCGATCCTGCTTATCTTGTAGAATAATCTAAGATGTTAATAAAGGCAAGCAGGCAGGTGTTCCCCATCTCCGTTATACCGGGGAGTAATTTGAAGAAACTAAATCCATCCTGCTTTGTTATTCAGCCATGAAGAAAGTCCTTATTGCCGGCGGTTCCGGTTTGATTGGAAGAAGACTCACTCATCTTTTGCAGGAAGAAGGATACGAAGTCATGTGGCTGAGCAGGTCGGCTTCCGATAGCGGAGATATTAAAACCTTTATATGGAATCCCGCAAAAGGGGAGATCGATTCGCAGGCTATCATGGAGGCAGATGCGTTGATCACGCTTTCGGGAGCAGGTGTTGCAGATGGAAGATGGACGACGTCTTACAAAAAGAAAATTATTGAAAGCCGTTTACAAGTCGCTTCAACTTTACTGGATGCCCTCAATAAAACCCGGCACCATGTGCAATGTCTGTTGACCGCTTCAGCCATTGGAATATATGGCGACAGAGGAGAAGAACTCCTGACAGAATCAAGCACGACAGGTAGCGGATTTCTGAGCGAGACCTGTTCCTATTGGGAATCAGCGTACTCCAATTCACCTATCCGTACCGTTAGTATCCGCATCGGTATTGTGCTCTCTAAAGATGGAGGTGCTTTACCGGAGATGGCCGCGCCGATGAAGGCGGGAATTTGTCCGGTGCTGGGAAGTGGTCAACAATACATGAGCTGGATTCATATCGATGACCTCTGCCGGATATTTATACATGCACTAAAAGAAAATCAACTGCAGTCCGTCTACAATGCTGTTGCACCTACTCCGGTGACCCATCAGACATTCATGCACACCTTGCGAAAAACCATAGCACCCTATTCCCTTACTCTTCCCACGCCGGCCTTCCTCCTGAAATTATTCCTCGGCGAGAAAAGTGCGATTGTACTGGACAGTGCCAGAGTCAGTGCTGATAAAATACTACACACCGGATTTCAATTTAAATTCAGAGATCTTTCCGCTGCATTAAAAAATATTTATGGCCGCTAACCCGATCGTCAGCATCCTCTGGTTCCGCCGTGACCTTCGTCTGGAGGACAATGCCGCCTTGTACCATGCGCTGCGCAGCGGACTCCCTGTGGTTCCTGTATTTATTTTTGATACAGCGATTCTCCACAAACTGGAAGACCGGGAGGATAAACGGGTGCTCTTCATTCACCGTGAGCTGGAAAAAATTCAACAGCAATTAAAAGAGTTCGGATCTACAATAGATGTGAGGTTCGGTAGCGTGAATGATTGCTGGGAAGCGCTCTTGAAAGACTACACCATTAAAAACGTTTTTACCAACCGCGACTACGAGCCTTATGCCCTCAGGAGAGATGCAGAGATGGCTGAATTCTTCAAAGCAAAGGGAATTGAATTCCATACCTGCAAGGATCAGGTCATTTTTGAAACCAACGAAATTCTCAAGGACGATGGAAAGCCGTATACCATCTACACCCCTTACTCCAGAAAATGGATGGCGAAGCTCGATGCCTTTTATCTCAGCTCCTATCCCACTGAAAAATACTTTAAACATTTCTTTAAACAAGCAATAAAGAAAATTCCGTCGATATCATCCCTTGGTTTCACCGAAAGTAAATTTCATTTTCCCCCGGATACCACGCCGGATGCTATTTTAGAAAACTACGCATCTACCCGGGATATCCCCGGTATAGAAGGCACTTCACGACTGGGAATTCATCTTCGTTTCGGGACCATTTCTATTCGTAAGATGGCTGTAAAAGCAAGAGGGATTAGTTTCTCGTGGTTAAATGAACTCTGCTGGAGAGAATTTTACATGATGATCATCTGGCATTTTCCGTATGCGGCCACGGCTGCATTTAAGCCCGCCTATGATCATATCCAGTGGCGAAATAATGAAGAAGAATTTGCGGCATGGTGTGAAGGGCGAACCGGGTATCCGATAGTAGATGCAGGCATGCGTGAACTCAATGCAACAGGGTATATGCATAACCGTGTGCGCATGATTGTTGCCAGTTTCCTCACCAAACATCTGCTCATCGACTGGCGTTGGGGAGAAGCCTATTTCGCCAAAAAATTACTTGATTTCGATCTCAGTGCCAACAACGGCGGCTGGCAATGGGCAGCAGGAACCGGCTGTGATGCCGCACCCTATTTCCGCATCTTCAACCCCTACGAGCAAACCAAAAAGTTCGATCCCCATTTCATCTACATCCGTAAATGGGTTCCCGAATTTGAAGATTTCAGCTACCCACCACCGATAGTGGATCATAAATTTGCTCGCGAAAGATGCCTCGCGGTTTATAAAAATTCTCTTGCCAAATGAAATGAATTGATGAGTTATTGAATTGATGAGTTGATGAATGTTTTGAAAGGGAAAAACTACTTTGTTTTAAGAAAAGTCCTCCGTGCCCCCTCAGTGGCCTCAGTGACTTAGTGGTGAAAATGAAAAATTTATATGTAGACGAATATCTATATTCCCTTAATATTTTGATGAGCCGCAGATTTTTTAGGATTATTATGATTTGTTTTGATATGCCGGAAGCCGGTAGCCAAAAAACACTTTGCAATTAAAACAATTTGATCATTTCAAATAATCATTAAAATACCTCGTGATCTTTTCATTTAAATGCACCCGATCTTTTCCACGTACATTATGCTCATGCCCGGGGTAAACGAAATAATCCAGTTGGACACCTTTGCTGATGGCCTTTTGAAGGTACATTAAACTATGCTGCCACACCACGACATTATCGGCGGTACCATGAATCAGCATCAATTTGCCATTGAGCTGCTCAACATGATTGAGGAGGTTGCTGATATTGTATCCACCCGGATTTTCTTCGGGAGTGTCCATGTAACGTTCAGTATACATGACTTCATAGGTGCTCCAGTCTATAACAGGTCCACCGGCGAAAGCTACTTTATAAATGCCGGGGTAGCGGGTCATGAGAGAAGTGGTCATAAATCCACCGTAACTCCAGCCGTTTAATCCCAGTTTGTTGGCGTCGATGTAAGGTAATCTGCGCAAGTAATTCACTCCGGCAATTTGATCAGCCATCTCCACATCTCCCAGTTTGCGGAAAGTAGCTTGCTCAAAGGTCTTCCCACGCCATCCACTGCCACGATTATCTAAGGTGAAAACAATATAACCTTGCTGTGTCAAATAATGAAACCATAGATCAGCACCACCAAGCCATGAATTGGTAATCATTTGTGCATGAGGTCCACCGTAGAGATAAACGATAGTGGGGTATCTCTTAGTAGAATCAAAATCATGAGGGACGATCATCCGGCACCATAAGAGGGTATTGTCATCGGCCTTAATGTTAAAAAGTCGGGTACGGCCGGCGGTATAATCTTTCAATGGATTTTCTGCAACACCTAATTTACGCAGTTCTTTTCCTTCACTGTTTACAATTCTTGTAATACCCGGCAAACTCACATTACTATAGGTATCGATAAAAAGAGTTTTATCAGCATTGGCTTTGCAGACATGCACCCCTTCTCCGCTTGTAATCTTAATCATTTTTCCGGAAGAGATTTCAACGCTGTAAAAAACACGATCGATACCTGTATTGGCTGTAGCATGGAAATACGCTTTACTTCCTTTTGTATCGAAGCCATTGAAATTTGTTACCTCATACTCTCCCTTCGTTAGCTGACGTATGAGCTTTCCATTGCTGTCATAGAGATAAAGATGATTCCAGCCATCACGTCTGCTTTGCCAGATGAATTGATCACCCTTCTCATTGGTAAAAACCAGTGGATGCTGTGGTTCGGTGTACTTCGGATCGCGTTCTTCAAAGAGGGTTTTAACAAAGTCGCCGGTGAGTGCATTGTACTGATTCAATCGCATATGGTTTTGTTCCCGATTTAAAACGGCCACATACACCGATTTCTCATCAGGACTCCAGGCGATATTTGTAAGATACTGCTCTGCCGGTTCTCCTGTTTTGAGATAGAGGGTTTTACCCTGAGCAACATCGTATATGCCTACCGTTACCTGGTGACTCTTTCCACCGGCAAAAGGATATTTAATCGGTTTTTCAAGAGCAGGCACTTTCGAGAAATCAACGATGGGATAATCCGTCACCATGGATTGATCCATACGATAAAAAGCAAGTCGGTTGGATTTCGGGGACCAGAACAATCCATTGTTGATACCGAACTCCTCGCGATGAACAGATTTTCCATACACTAACTCGTAACTTCCGTCAGTAGTAATTTGTTTACGTTTATGATTTTGTTCGAACCAGATGTTATTATTCATGACATAGGCCACATCTCCATTCCCGGCTTTTTCCATCACTTCTGCCTCTTCGGGTAGCGTGATAGAATCCCTGAGTAAAAGCTGCGCTTCTTTCCACTTATAGGACCAGATCTTTTTCCCCGACTCGAAAGTCATTGTTGTTCCATCCGTCCATTTATGAGCAGGAAGTGCGGGGAGCGTATCGGCTCCGGAGGATTTCAACAGGGTGTTCAGTTGTGACAGGGAAAGCAGATCAACCACACCCTCCTTCAGCGCATTGGACTTCACCAACACTTGTCCGGATGCTCTCTTATCTACATAAGAAAAATCATTGCCCCCGGGTATCCATTGCAATTGTGATAGCTGCTTTGGTGCCAAGGTCGTTCTCTGACGAAGGACAGCATCCTCAATTGTCAACTTCTTGTCCTGAGCATTCACACTTGCTGTTATCAGCAGTGAAACTATTACTATTTTAGCACTACGCATTTTCATTAAATTTACCGGCAAAGGTACACTTTACCTGCTGTTTTAAGGTAGAGAATCGACAGATACGGCTAAAAAAACGACGAAAGCAGCAGATGGAGACCGGTTTTACTTATTCTCAAATCTTGATTAAATTTACAGCATGTTTACAGGAATCATTGAAGCAACCGGAACCGTTGTAGCTGTTGTGAAAGAAGGTGGAAATAAAACCTTCACCATCGACTGCCCGTTCAGCGGTGAATTAAAAGAAGATCAAAGTCTGGCCCATAATGGTGTATGTCTGACGGTCACCGGATTTCGGCCCGAAGGATATATTGTCACTGCCATAGCTGAAACATTGCGCCGCAGTAACCTCGACACACTGGAGCCGGGTTCTACGGTAAATCTTGAACGTTGCATGTTGATGAACGGTCGCATTGACGGTCATCTGGTGCAGGGGCATGTGGACCTCACCGGACTTTGTACATCCATCAAAGACGAAAACGGAAGCTGGCTCTTCGAATTCAGTTATGATCCCGGTTCCGGACACCTTACCGTTGAAAAAGGATCGATTACGGTAAATGGCGTGAGTTTAACTGTGGCCGCTTCCAAGCCCGGTCAATTTTCAGTGGCCATCATTCCCTACACCTATGAACATACCACCTTCAAATTTTTACGGGAAGGTGATTTGGTAAATCTGGAGTTTGACATCATTGGAAAATATGTTAAAGCATACATGAGAGGATAAAAGCTAGCCTGTTTTTCCTGATGCAGAATTGAACTATTTCTTGCTTTCACTTTTAATATAGACATGCCTTGAGTTTTTATAAAGAAGCAATAAACTACAGCTTGCAACAAAAGCTGTAATTGAAAAAACAAGTGAAGGTCCCCCATAAGGCCAAAGTAATCCCGTCCACACACCGGCGAAAAGTATTGACAGGCTGCTTGCAGAGGTATAGAAACCGATGGCCTGCCCACGCTGATCAGGTGGAGCAATATCGGAGATATACGCTTTGGCTACTGATTCCAGACAAGACATCGCTGCAGCGTAAATCAAAAATAGCAGCATAAATACCGGCCATCCGTTTAGCCCTGCCATTCCGGCATAGGTAATCGTAAAGAGGAGCATACCTGCAGAGAGCACCTTGATCTTCCCAACCCGATCCGCGATCCTTCCGGCGGGAGTGGCCAGCATGGCATAGCCGAAATTATACAATACATAAACACCTATCATTGCTGTATCACTGAATCCGGCTTCTTTCAACGCCATCAGTAAAAAAACATCCGGACTATTTACGAGCGCAAGAAGCAGCAAGGGAAGGATCAGTTTCCGGAACGAAGCAGGGCCTGTCTTCCAATATTTAAAATAGGAAAAGAAACCTATATGCTGCTTCCTAACGGCAGGCGGTACCGATGATTTATCTTTTATAAACATCGTAATAAAAAACTGATTGCAGCCGGAATAAATGCAAGGGGAAACAGGGTACTGTAGTCGCCCGGATGATAATGCAGCCAGAGCATACCGAGTGCGGGACCAATGGCTGCACCGAGTGTATCCAGTCCACG
Organism: Bacteroidota bacterium; assembly: GCA_016713925.1. Taxonomy (NCBI): domain Bacteria; kingdom Pseudomonadati; phylum Bacteroidota; species Bacteroidota bacterium. The sequence continues at coordinate 1,020,370 of JADJOH010000008.1, read as the reverse complement.
ATGAAAACCAAAAACCACTCCACGGTTCTCCGGACCGGCCTCCGCTGCAAGCATCGCGTCACGGGGTGCTGTACGTATACCCTTTCCAAGACGGTCGGTCATTCGGGCTGTAAAAATCCGCATCAGATCCGGAGCGCCTACCATCAGCAATTTTCCCAGCGCAGAGCACCCATAACCCCAACGAATAAAAACAGTACGGCTCTTCATGGTATCTGACTTATGCCCGAAATACCCTTTAGAGAGACCGGCCACTACATTTGCCAGACCTTCCAGCATACCAATTGCCAACATAGAATAGCCGGCATTCTTCAGATAAACAGGAAGCACCGGGTACAGCAATTCGGAAGAGATATCAGCAAAGAGACTGATCAACCCCAGGAGCCAAACTGTTTTAGTAAAATGAACCTTCATGACGAAATACAAAAATGTGAAATAATTCAGGACGAACAGCAACCGCCACTCTCAAAGTTTCTTCCTTCGAAAAACAGAACAACAAGGTAAACGTGAAGGCTCACCCGTGGTCATCCAAATACTTGAGCTTTCATTTATGAACAAAGAAAGCAGTCCTTCAACCCTCATCGGTAACCGGGAAAAGCTTACTGTTCATCAGCGGTTGGACCATACATTTGCGGAAGCGGAATGTTCAGGAGACGGAGATAGACACCCAGTTGTGCACGATGATGCACGAGATGGTTAAAAACCATATCACGCAATACAACATGTCGTGGCAGGGTGAAAAAAATCTGTTCTCCATTTCTTAGCGACCAGTTTCCCTGTAGTTTTTCATCATCCGTTCCCTTCAATGCATTCATTGCTGTTGCAACATTCTTATCAAACTCGGCAACTAATGCTTCTGCAGTAGTAAGAGGAGGAGATGGATCAAAAGGTTTAGCAAAATCCAACTCATCTGTAGTAATGGTCATCGTACACCAGGCCGGCAACTCCGCGACATGACGGGCCAGGCGTTGCAATTCCATGGATTTAACATGAGGTTTCCAGGTAGGGTTGTCAACAGGAACTCGGCTGAGTAGTGTTCGGGTTTTCGCTGCTTCATTTTCGAGTTCAGCGAGGAAGGCGTGGTTGATTGCCATGTGATCAAATTATTTTTGTCAAGATAAAAACTTTTCAAATAGCAATTATGAAAATGGGAAAATTAAATTTTCTAGGTCTTTAAAGCTGGTGGCCTTTGCTTTCCAGTTCTCAATCCTGAGCTGAAAATTAAAATTACTGTATCGATGCAAGATTGTCAATAACATCAACCGTTGCCTTAGCAGGGGATACTCATTGGCATAATCATAACCATAGGATTCCAGTAAGGCTTTTATCAAAGCGCCATCGCCTCCGGCAAGAAACAAGATGGGTCCTAAGAGATCATACTCATGAAAGCCGATCATGGCATCACCAAAGTCGATCATCCCTGAGAAACTCCATTCTTCATTCACATATTGGACTAAACAGTTAAAAGGAGTGTATTCGCCGGTGAGCAGAACCGGAGTAAATACTTTCGGAATTAAATCAAAACGATTTTGCACATACTCTTTTAATTCTTCCATGAACCATTCCGGCATTTCAAAACTAAGATGACGATTGTAGCAGTTGTGAAATTGCTTCATCATAAATTGCTTCCAATCGGGCTCAATAGAAATAGTCTGATGGACTGGAACTGCATGTGCCGCTTTCATAATAGCTCCAATATGCTTCATCAGTTTCAACTTCGTTTCAACATCAAAACCGGACCAATGCTCTTCGAGGGTATCACCTTGTAACCGTGAGAGCATAACATAAGTCCACTGATCCTCCCGTTCACCATATGCCAATACATCAGGAATGGCTACCGGTAATTTATTATGGAAAAATGACAAGGCTTTGTATTCACTCACCCATTGATGGCGGTGAAAGGGTGGAAATATTTTAACGATTACCTCATCATTGACTCCTGCTAACAAGTTGGATCCTGCATTAAAAAAGGAATATGCCGTTATCGGTATTTTATGCTCCTGACAAAGTTCTTCTACAGCAAAAATCCATTCTGAAGAATCCAACCGGTAAACAGCATCAAAATAATTGGGATCGATTGATTCGGGTAAGTTCATACTCAAAAATAACAATTTAAACTTCCTAAACGTCATCCAATGATCGATGAATGAAAAACTAAAGGCGATATTTTCCGTGTTCAATATTTCGGGCCGGTACTTTGATCACAAGATGGCAAAGCTTAGAAATACAATCCATGTTTTCAACGTGCTGCAGGTTGAATTAAATCCCATAAATTCCCGTAAAGATCAGCGAAGACCGCCACTTTTCCCCAGCTTTCCACCACCGGCTCCCGAACAAAAACAACTCCCTTTGCTGAATAATTTTTATAATCACGATCGATATCATCCGTATGCAGAAAAAGGAACACGCGTCCACCGGTTTGATTACCTACACTCGATAATTGTATGTCATTTGCAGCCCGGGCCAACAACAATGCACAACTTCCATCTCCGGGAGGGGCAACCAAGACCCAGCGCTTGCTCTCTGACAGCCGCGTATCTTCTACCAGATTAAAATTTAATTTCTCTGTGTAAAATTTAATGGCTTCATCATACTCCTTTACGACAAGTGCTATGTGAACTATTTTTTGATGCATACAATTATAATTAATTAGATAGTTATCAGGTTTTAAATCACGGTTCATCTACAAGGAACTGGTGGAAAGTATAAATTTAATAGTGAACGCTGCAAGTAGATCATGGTGAAACAGGTTAAAAGGGAAACTCATCCTCTCCCAAAATCGTCAATTCATCTCCCACCTTTATCAATTTGCCGGCCTCTGTTCCCGGAATGACAGCATCCACGGAAAAATAATAGTAGTGACCGTAACTTTCCAGCAATGAAGCATCAGGTAGCGACGCCTTTCTTTTCTCAGCAAATATTTTCGGAAACGCGTGGGTTACCTGCGCCGTTTCAGGATGGCGTGTGGGAACTACACAGCGTTCTCTCGGACGCATACCTAACATATTTACATCTCCAATTTTAAATCGAACCACCCTTCCCTTATCTGCAAACAGCCCATCTTCAGCAAAAGCATCTAAGCCTGAAATCTCTAAAGTGACTCTCAACCTTCGTCGTACCTCTTCCGGATCCGTTATACTAAACCAGGACGATACGCTATTAAAACTTGCAGTTCCAGCAACGGTGACATGTCCCAGATCAGGATCATCCATGAATTTTCCTTCCTGATTTTGAAGCAGGCTCACCTGTTGGTTAAAAAAATCAGATAGCCAGGCATCAATTTCTTTGCGATCTTCTTGCAGATGAAAAGATGATCTATTCATATTCTCAGGACCAGATAATACCATCTCATGGTCATCCATGTTAAATTCTGCCCGCAGCAAATGAATTCCGGGATGTGATTTTCCATTTACGTACTTTCCTTCCTTATCAAAAATTGCAAATTCCCGATCCCATTTCAGACATCCACTTTCCGAGACCACTGCGGTTTCCGGAGAAATCCCATCCAATGATTTTACAGGATAAATGGAAATTCTATGCAGATACGGTTTCATGCTCATACCTGCAAATATAAGTACCGGACATTACTTCTGAATTCTCATTGCTGAAATTTTGAAACAATGCATGAATGGGAACACGCAATTGTTATCAATAAATAAAAATCACACGACCGACTTATTCGCCAGTTGTCCGCAGGCCGCATCGATATCTTTTCCTCTGCTACGACGAAGGTTAACCACAAGTCCTAATCTCCACAACTCTGCCATGAAAGCATTGGTTTTATGCTCCGTTGTTTTCTGAAATTCGGCACCATCAATGGGATTGTATTCGATTAAATTGATTTTACTGACCACTCGTCTGGCAAAAGCACCCAATTCACGGGCATCGTCAATGGAATCATTGAAATTATTGAAGACAATATACTCCAGCGTCACCCTTGTGCCTGTCTTCTCATAAAAATAATTTAATGCTTCTTCCAACACTTCGAGGTTATTGCTTTCATTGATCGGCATGATCCGGTCACGCTTTTTATCGTTAGCCGCGTGCAGTGAAAGTGCCAGGTTAAATTTCACCTGATCATCTCCTAACTTTTTAATCATCTTGGCAATACCTGCTGTACTCACCGTCACGCGTTTTTGCGCCATGTTGAGTCCATGCGGGGAACAGATGTACTCGATACTCTTCAGCACATTACTATAATTGAGCAAGGGCTCGCCCATTCCCATATACACCACATTGCTGAGGGCCATATTATAATGCTGCTCGGATTGTTCCCGGATGATAGCCACCTGATCATAAATCTCATCGTAATTGAGGTTGCGCAAACGATCCAGTTTACCGGTTGCACAAAATTTACAAGTAAGACTACATCCCACCTGAGAACTTACGCAAGCCGTCATTCGGGTATCGGTTGGAATCAAAACACCTTCTATGATATGATCATCATGTAAACGGAAAGCATTTTTAATGGTCCGGTCGTTACTGACCTGAGAAGTTTCGATCCGGATGGGATTAATGGTAAAATACTCTTCTAGTAAAGTCCGTGTTTCTTTGGAGAGGTTCGTCATTTCCTCAAACGATCTGGCCGACTTCTTCCACAGCCATTCTTCCACCTGTTTGGCGCGAAAGGCCTTATCTCCCTTCGAAATAAAGAACTCTTTCAGCTGTTCAGGGCTTAGGTGACGAATATTTTGCAATGAAGACATGGGGCGACAAAGATACGACAAAGGACCTTGTTATGCACTATCTTTTTGTAGTGCTGAACTACAAAGTATTCAGAGCGTCTTACCCAAACAATAGACCGAAAACTTCCTCCACCTTCCCTACCGGCACCACTTTGATCGCGGCTTCCTTCTTCAACTTTTCGGCACCGGCATTGTAACCCGAGACATAAATCTCCTTAAATCCAAGTCTGGCTGCTTCGTTGATTCGGGCTTCAATACGGTTCACCGGGCGAATCTCCCCTGTGAGACCCACCTCTCCGGCAAAGCAAATCGCGGGATCGATGGCAATATCTTCTGCAGAGGAAAGTATGGCGCAGATGATGGCAAGATCAATGGCAGGATCTTCCACACGTATACCGCCGGCAATATTTAAAAAGACATCCTTGGCCGCCAGTCGGAAACCACAACGTTTTTCAAGCACGGCGAGGATCATATGCAATCTGCGTAAATCATATCCTGTTGTTGTTCGCTGCGGAGTACCATACACGGCAGAGCTCACCAATGCCTGCGTCTCGATCAGAAAAGGGCGTACACCTTCCATCGTGCAGGCAACGGCAGTACCACTCAGACTTGCATCTCTTTGAGATAGCAATAAAGCAGAGGGATTCGCTACTTCTGCCAGTCCATCGCCCTTCATTTCATAGATACCCAGTTCGGCAGTAGAGCCAAAACGATTTTTAATTGCCCGCAAAATCCGATACACATGATGGCGATCCCCTTCAAACTGCAATACCGTATCCACCATATGCTCGAGCACTTTCGGACCGGCGATAGAACCTTCCTTCGTGATATGCCCGATCAACAGGACCGGAGTAGCTGTCTCCTTTGCAAAACGCAATAATTCACCTGTACAACCTCTAATCTGAGAAACAGTTCCGGGAGCAGATTCATAAATATTGGAATAAAGTGTTTGAATAGAATCAACGATCACCATTTCCGGTTGCAGGACTTCAATTTGCTGAAAAATATTTTGAGTAGTTGTCTCTGTCAGGATATAGCACTCACTTTGCATTTTACCGATACGTTCAGCGCGCATGCGAATCTGCTGCTCACTTTCTTCACCGCTGATATATAAAATTTTCTTCCCCTTCAATTGAACTGCCAATTGCAAGAGCAGCGTAGACTTCCCGATACCCGGCTCGCCGCCGATCAGAATAAGCGATCCCGGAACGATGCCACCTCCGAGCACCCTGTTCAACTCACCATCCGGCAAAACTAATCGTGGACTTTGCTCCAGCGCAATCTCAGAAATCAGTCGGGGTTTTGCTGCTTTTGATTCCTTGCGGGTAGTATTTCTCCATTGATTCTCCTTTGATTCGGCTTGAATCACTTCTTCCACATAGGTATTCCATTCGTTGCACGAAGGACATTTGCCAATCCATTTGGGAGAGTTTGCTCCACATTTCTGACAATAAAATACGGTTTTGGTTTTGGCCATTCCTAAGATTCTGATAAATTAATTAATTAGTGATGAGAGATGAAAATCAATACACCTTTTGAAGGAGATGTACATCATGGTAAACATCAAACTTTCTTCCCACTTCGCGCAACGTACCTATAACGGTGAAGCCCATACGCTCATGCAGATAAATACTTTGTTCATTACCATGTGTAATTCTGGCGATCAATGTATGTAAACCGGCCTTTTGCCCTTCAATCACCAACATTTCCATCAGCTCCTTCCCTATACCGCGTTTGCGAAATTCCTTATGGACATACAAGGAAGTTTCGGCCGTTGAATCATAGGCGCAACGGTCACTCCATCTGGAGAGGGAAGCCCAACCCACCACTATATTTTGCAATTCGGCAACAATTACCGGATGAGATTCATCGTGCGACTTCCACCACAAGATCCGGTCATCCAAAGATTTTTCTTCGGTATCGAATGTGGCAGTGGTATTCAGGATAGCATCATTATAAATTACAGTGATGGCAGGAATATCCTTTTCCTCAGCGGGGCGAATGGTAATCATTCTTCAAAATTAGTCAAATAAGTAGCAGTTAAAAATCTTTAAAAGAGAATTGAATTTCCGAATTGAGTTTCAATTAGAAAACAAGTCCTTATCTTTTAAGACTGCACCTGTTCCTGCTTGCTGTGACAACACTAAGGATCCATCACGGTAATTTGCTCCCGAGAAAGGATCATTGCCAATCAGCATAGGTCCATCGAGATCCACCCAATCCGCCCATGCACTCAACTGCGCTGCCGCCATGGCTCCACAGCTACTTTCCGACATACAGCCTACCAGCACTTTCAAACCCAGTTTATTCGCCTGACGGACCAGGTTAACAGCAGGTTCAATTCCTCCGCATTTTACCAACTTCACATTGATACCATGACAAACGCCCTTCAATTCCTCCAGTTCATTCAATCCTTGCAGCGATTCATCGAGTATAACAGGCAATGAAGAGGCCCGGAATAAATGTTCAAATTCACCGGCTTTACTAACGGGCATGGGTTGCTCCACAAACAAACAACCTCTATCCTTCAACCAGTTGATCCATTCTATACTTTCGGTGGTTGTTTCCCAGGCCTGATTTGCATCTACACAAAATGCAGCATCTGATACCGATAAAAAGGCTTCGATTCGGGCTTTGTCATGCTGATCACCCAACTTCAATTTAAACAAGCGGAAGTCTCCGGCTTCACTCAATTTTTCTTTCATCACCTCTACCGAACTTATTCCAAGCGTATATGAACATTGCACCTGACTTGGCTCTCCAATTCCAAATATTCCTCTCACTGTTCGTCCTGTCAATTTACCGAAGAGGTCGTGTAAGGCGATATCCGTTGCAGTACGGAGCGGTTTGGGAAGATTTACATCCGATTGATTCAACTTTAACAAGGCAATACGGATCGCCTCACTTCCATCCATTTGTGAAGGGAAATAGGAATGATAATCTTTAACCAACGTTTCGGCATCGTAATTCAGGTAAGGTGGCAGGGCAGCTTCTCCATATCCTTCAATATCCATAAAAGAGGCTTTTACATAAATGGTGTCTGTAAAATTCCGGGTTCCGTGTGCAATACCAAAGGGACTTTTAAAGTGGAGTTTGAAATGTCGGGCACTTAGCTGCAGAGCGTTCATATCGGTCAAAAATACAAAGACAAAATCATTCCCATAAATTTATCTACTTTTATCTCCTATTCCATCGACATGAAACCCATCCTCTTCCTTCTGCTGCTGCTCTTCTCTACTACATCTGCACAAACACCGTTGCGCTTACGCATGACTGAAATTGCCAGGGGCTTCACTTCACCCATTGGATTAACAGGACCTGCTGACGGGAGCAATAAGTTATTTGTCATGGAGCAAGGTGGAAAGGTAAAAATCATTGCAGAAAACAAAGTACTTCCCAGGCCGTTCATAGATATCTCTTCAAAACTTGATGGTTTAAATGTAGCTTATTCCGAAAAAGGGTTATTGGGAATGGCCTTCCACCCGGATTATAAAAAAAACGGACTCTTCTATGTCTACTATTCTGCAAAGAGTAAAGAAAAAGGAATGGATCATAAAAGTGTGATCTCCTCTTTTCGTGTATCCCCCAATGATCCGAATCTGGCGTTATTAGAAAGCGAGCAAATAATCATGGAGATCCCTCAGCCTGAAAGCAATCACAACGGCGGGCAACTGGCTTTTGGACCGGATGGATATTTATATATAGGCTTAGGAGACGGAGGCGGCGCAGGAGATGATCATGGCGAAGAAGGAAACGGGCAGAACATGAATACACGGCTTGGAAAAATTCTCCGTATCGATGTCAATCATGAAAAACCTTACGAAGTTCCCTCGGACAATCCTTTTGTTAACCTGTCCAACATTAAACCTGAAATCTGGGCCAGTGGGTTGAGGAATCCCTGGAGATTTTCGTTTGACAGAGCTACTCAGAATTTATTTTGTGCAGATGTAGGTCAAAACAAATATGAAGAAATCAACATCATCAGAAAAGGAAAAAACTATGGATGGCGCATCATGGAGGGCAATCATTGCTATGATCCGGCTCAAGATTGCAATCAACGAAATTTGACCTTACCGATAAGTGAATACGATCATACAGAAGGAATCAGTGTCATAGGCGGATATGTTTACAGAGGTCTGGAGTTCCCTTCATTGCATGGGTATTATCTTTTCGGAGACTGGAACGGCAAATTATGGTACCTGAAGTACAATGAGGTAAGTAAAGAATGGGATCGGGGGCCCATCTATACCGGTCGGGACAATAACGAAATTGACGGAAAAATCAATAGCTTTGGCGAAGATGAAGCGGGTAACGTTTATGTGGTAACGCAAAAACTGTTTGGTCCAAAAAGTCCTACCGGAGTGATCTATAAATTAGGCTATTAATGCAATCCACCAATACATCGAATACGTTTTTCAAGAAACCATTTTTGATATTGATCATGGTGCAGATTGTATTCCTGACGTATTCCCTATTTAACAACCATCATTTCACGAATGATTCCGTAGAGTATCTCACTCAAGCCGGCAATTTGATCGAACACGGGTCCCTTTATTGCGGTGACTACAACACCAGGAAAAGGATCCCGGACTTTACTCCCGCCGTCCACCCGGATACGCGATATTCCTGTTGGTGACTACTTTTTTTCTTCACTTTAATTCAGGCGCATTGCTCATTCAATGCTTTCTTTCTGTGTTCAACATTTACATAGGATATAAAATTCTCCAATTGATTTTTACGGGAAAAGCGTCCTTTGTTCGTTACGTGTTTTTGTTTCTTTTATTTCCAACACAGTTTATTTATGCCGTCACCTACATGTCGGAAATTCCGTTTCAAACTGCTCTCTTGCTAAGCATTTTCTACTTATTTCGTTTTGAAAAGAGTGGTGATTATAAAACCTTATACTTAAGTCATCTTTTTTTAGCGCTGACCTATTTATTCAAACCCATCACTTTATTTCTCTGGTTAGGATTAATTCTATATACCATCACCATTAAATCTGACCACCGCGGATCAAAACATTTAACATTACTGGGACTCGGACATTTTTTACTCTTAGGTTTTTTCTTCCTAAACAACTTTGCGCTTACAGGAATTGCTGAATATACCTCTATAGGAAGAAAAGTGATTATCAATTACAATATTCCTGCTGTACTTACCAGGGCTTATGGCGAAGAAGTGGCGCAACATAAAATGGACTCCGTTCAAAATGGGATGACCGGGATGCCCTATGTGATGCAATGTGTTTACACCGATAACTTTATTCGAAATACGTTGCTTACACGCCCTCTCGATTTTTCTCTGACTCATGCTCTGGGTGTTCCCCGGTTTTTCCTTGAATCCGGGCGCTGGGATCTCGAACTTTGGTTCAATGGTAAGGACCATGCAGGTACACTTCCATCATTGAAAGAAGCTTTTGAGGAAAAAGGAATCCGCGGACTCGCTACCCTTCTCCGAACCTGGCCGGTTTTATATTCCATTTATTATTTTCTGGTAATAGCCGGCACCATCTTCATCTTTCTATTTTTTATTAAAGGAATATTTTCTCCGCTTATTCAACGCCGCCATCGTTTTCTATTACTATTCATCATCTTTTACTTCGTTGTGCTCACCGGACCTTCTGCCTCTTCCCGATTCCGCTTACCTGTATTTCCATTTATTGCCGTTCTTGCTATGGCAGGATGGCCGGTTGGAAAAAAGGATGCAGTTGCTGAATTAAAGTAAACGAATACCGTATAATTCCAATAAGATTCTTCACCTTGCTCCATTAAATCTTCGTCATTGAGCGATCACTTTCTAAAAATAATTTGAATATCGGAATGGAAGTCTATTTTTGCAATAATGAACGTACAGGATAAACCCATTCATAAGATAACTCTTGCGCTGGCAAGTGCATTATTGCTCTGGGCAGCGTGGCCGGCAAGTGGGATGGCTCCTATTCTTTTTTTAGCGCTACTTCCATTGCTTTTGATGGAAGACATTGTTTATCGCCAAAAGAAAAACCAAGTTAAATCGAAACTTTTCATTTACAGTTATCTCTCCTTTGCCGCATTTAATTTTCTAACGACCTGGTGGATATGGTATGCAAGTCCATTCGGAATGTTCGGTGCAGTTTTGGCCAATGCACTTCTGATGACTGCGGTCTTTCAATTGTTTCATCTTACCCGATGCAAGTTTGGCAACGGGATTGGATATATTTCACTGGCTGTTTACTGGATGGCTTTCGAATATTTCCATATGGATTGGGATCTTACCTGGCCCTGGTTGAATTTAGGAAATGGCTTTGCAGCATGGGCGGATATGGTGCAATGGTATGAGTTCACGGGAACGCAAGGAGGAACATTATGGATATGGACCTGTAATATTTTACTCTTCCACGCTCTTCGGTATACCGGCACTATTAAAAGAAATCTGCTCCTGCTTTATTTCGGAACCATTGCATTGCCCCTTGTACTATCGTATCTCATTTTGAGTAATTATGAAGAGGCGCCACATCCGGTTGAAATTGTTGTGGTGCAACCCAACATCGATCCCTACAATGAAAAATTCAGTGGCAGCAGTGATGAGCAACTTGAAAAAATGATTGCTTTATCTCAATCTGTTATCAGTAAAAAAACAAGATTAGTGATCTGTCCTGAGACAGCATTACCCGGGGGAATATGGTCAGAAGATGTGAATACACATCCACAAGTATTAAGAATTAAAGAATACATTAAATCATATCCTGATTTACGTTATCTGACCGGATTATCATATTATAAATTTTTTCATCCCGGTGAACCGCTGAGTGTAACCGCCCGTGCTTTCAGAGATGGCCCCGGACATTTTGATGCATTCAATGCAGCGATGCAAATCAGCAACATGCGACCAATTGAACTGCATTTCAAATCAAAGTTAGTTCCCGGAGTGGAAAAGATGCCTTTCCCGGTGCTATTTGGTTATCTCGAAAATTTCGCAATAGATTTAGGTGGAACAACTGGAAGTCTTGGTACTCAGGAATGGCCATCGGTATTTAAAGGCGACAGCATTCAGGCGGCTCCTGTTATTTGCTATGAATCTGTTTATGGAGATTACGTGGGAGACTATGTGCGCCGGGGTGCCAATCTCATTTGCATCATGACCAATGACGGTTGGTGGAGTGATACGCCCGGATACAGACAACATTGTCAATATGCACGATTACGGGCAATTGAACACCGGCGCAGTATTGCCCGCTCAGCAAACACAGGCATTTCCTGCTTCATTGATCAGAAAGGAAAAATATCTGATGCCACCGGATGGTGGGTGCCTGCTGTTATTAAAAAAGAGTTGAATCTGAACAATCAGCTGAGCTTTTACAGCCGCAACGGTGACATTCTTGGAAAAACAGCCTATATCGCCTCAGGATTCTTCCTGGCTGTCACCTGCTTAGCTATGGTGTTCAGGAGAAAGAGAAAATAAATTTTTTCTGCCTTTTTTACATGTAATTTTGTTGCTTCATTCAAATCCGAAATTACGATGTCAACATACGATGCAATTGTTATAGGTTCAGGTCCCGGAGGATATGTGGCCGCTATTCGCCTGGCACAGTTGGGAAAAAAGACGGCTATTATTGAACGTTATACCGCTTTGGGCGGCACCTGCCTGAATGTAGGATGCATTCCTTCCAAAGCATTACTTGACTCTTCCGAACATTATCATCAGGCCACGCATACATTTGAAACGCATGGTATTCAGGTAAAAGGTTTAAGTGTTGATTTAAAGAAGATGATACAACGCAAGAACGATGTAGTATCTCAAACGGTGGATGGGATAAACTATCTCATGAAAAAAAACAAGATTGATGTTTATCATGGACACGGCAGCTTTAAAGATCCTAACACTATCCTGGTTACAAAGGAAGATGGAAGCATACTGGAGTTAAAAACCAACAATACGATCATCGCCACCGGTTCTAAACCCTCGCCGCTGAAAGGCGTTACCATCGATAAAAAAAGAATTATCACTTCCACCGAAGCATTAAAGCTGGAAGAAATTCCAAAACATTTATTAATCATCGGAGGCGGAGTTATAGGACTCGAATTGGGATCTGTTTATGCACGGCTGGGCGCTAAAGTAAGTGTGGTAGAATACCTCGACACGATCATTCCTTCCATGGACCGTTCATTGGGCAAGGAATTGCAAAAATCACTTCAAAAAATTGGCTTCACTTTCTACTTACAGCACAGTGTGAATACGGTGGAAGTTAAAGGAAAAGATGTCCTGCTCAAAGCTACTGCCGGCAAAGACGGAAAAGAATTGGAACTTACAGGAGACTATTGCTTGCTGGCAGTAGGCAGAATTCCGTATACTGAAAATCTGGGCCTTGAAAAGGCAGGTGTACTTTTAGAAGAGCGGGGACGCATTGCCGTTAGTGAACAGTTGGAAACAAATGTAAAAGGAATTTATGCCATTGGAGATGTGGTAAAGGGAGCAATGCTGGCACACAAAGCAGAAGAAGAAGGAATGTTTGTTGCTGAACTTATCGCAGGACAAAAACCACATATTAATTATTTACTTATTCCCGGTGTTGTTTATACGTGGCCGGAAGTGGCCGCCGTAGGTTATACGGAAGAAGAATTAAAGAAATTGAATCGCCCCTATAAAACCGGCAGTTTTCCTTTTAAAGCTAGTGGACGTGCAAGAGCGAGTATGGATACGGATGGATTTATAAAAGTACTTGCTGATTCAGTAACGGATGAAATTTTAGGTGTTCATATGATCGGACCCCGCGTGGCAGATGTGATTGCGGAAGCAGTGGTCGCTATGGAGTTCAGAGCTTCTGCGGAGGATATCGCCAGGTTGAGTCATGCGCATCCAACCTATACGGAATCATTTAAAGAAGCTTGTCTTGCGGCAACTGCTAACCGATCTATCCATAGTTAATTTCACCGGGAATACTAATTTAAATACATAATGCTTTACTCTAATTCTTATTATCAACTTGCAATATGCGGCAGGATAAGTGTAACAAGTTCCTTGTATTGTTTTTTAATTATTATTTGATAATCAATTATTTACAATCCTTTCAATTTGACTTATTTTAATATTTGCACTGTTTACTGTAACTTAGTGAAGAAAATTCACGCAAAATAAACTATGAAAAAACTGCTACTGGTAATTACCGGTCTGATCTTCTCTATGTCAGGTAGTTCACAAAGTTGGACCTATTCAAATGCTTCAGGGGGTAGAAACAATGCTGATGGCACTTTAGGACTTGAAAAAGACGCTTCCGGCAACATTTATTTACTGGCAGATTTTGAGGGCACGCGCACTTTCGGAGTGACTACATTAACTGCTATCGGCTTTTCAGACATCTATCTCACTAAATTTAATTCTGCAGGTACCCGACAATGGACTATTCCCATCAGTGGTCCTTTTCCTAATATCTTAGAAGCAACCGGTGTTACCTGTGATGCGGCAGGAAATGTATATGTTGCGGGCCATTTCAGTTATCAGGTTTCGTTTGGTGGCGGAACAACGGTATTAACAAATCCTGCAGGAAACAACGATGGTTTCATTGCGAAGTTTAATTCCTCCGGTGGATTTATCTGGGGAAAATCATTGACCGGAAATGGCAATGAACGCATTACCGCTATTGAAGCTTCAGGCACCTCCATTTATATCTGCGGAAGCTATACACTCTCCGCTTCATTTGGCAGTGTTAGTCTAGCAGCTCCTGCAACTGCCTTAGATGATGCCTTTCTCATTAAACTTGACAGTGCCGGAACCGGTGTTTGGGGAAAGAAAGGTGGTGGAAGTGCAGAAGACCGTGCTCTGGCAATAAACATCAGCAATAACAATGTGTATTGGGCCGGATATTTTAATGCTACCGGCACGTTTGGTGGTACGAATGTAGTTGCAGTGAATAATTCGTCGGACATGTTCATTGTTAAATTAGATGAACAAGGAACACAATTATGGGTAAAGGATTACGGTGGAAACTGGGGAGAGCAAATCAATGGTGTAAGTCAGGACCCCTGGGGAAATCCTTTTTGTACAGGTAATTTTTATGGTACTGTTTCATTTGGTACCGGCATGACCATCGTTGAAGCTTATGGAATGCAACCCGCAGGAAATGGAGATGCTTTTATTATTAAACTCAATAGTTCGGATGGTACCTGTCAATGGGTTCGACAAATCAAATGTATAAATGGAGATAATAATGAATTGAGTGCAGCTATCAGTACGGACCCCGGAGGAAGTGCTTACATTACCGGCTCATTTAGCGGAACAACTGTGTTCTCTACAAATACTTCTCAAACCGGATCCAGTCTTTCAGCAACCAATGGGAAAGATGCTTTCGTGGCAAAATATGGTCAAACGGGAACTTTATTATGGGTGCAAAAAATTGGCGCAACAAATAATGACAATGGTAAAGCTGTTGTTTGGGATACCAATGGAGATTGTATTGTTGCCGGAAATTTCGGAGGAAGTCTGACGATTGGATCTTTGCCAGCCATTTCTGCGGCCGGTTCAGGAATTTCCAGTCAGTATGTGGCCCGTTACGATGGATTGAGCACCGGACTCACCTCCTTTGATTCCGGTATTGCTTTCGAAGTATATCCAAACCCTGCGAATGATTTCATCACTGTTCTCACAAGTGAAACATTGCCTATAAGCAACTATGAAATTTATGGTGTAAATGGTTCGTTGCTATTATCCGATCAAATGTCACATCGTACATCAGAAATAAAATTAAATGTATCAGACTTAAAGCCTGGAATTTATTTTCTCCATATCACTTCAGGAGAAGAAAAAGGCATAAAGAAAATACAAGTGAATTAGTATGTGTTAAAGGAAGAAGGCTGGTTTTCGACAGGGAACCGGCCTTCTTTTATTTTGGGCCTGAACAACTAATCACTTCTTTCGATTCACAACCCGCTATACATTCTTTGAATTATTTTTTCTCGTCTAAAAACAATTCTCCTGCTTCCACTTTCCCTGCCAGGTCAAACAAGGATGTCTCCTTTAAGGAATTAAACAAAGTATTCCGACAAGTAACGTATTCCGCATGCAAAGGGCAAGGTCGTTCATGATCACAATTTTTCTTTCCCATCAAACAATTACTGGCAATCACCTTAGGATCTATCATCTTTAGAATTTCAAACGCCGACCTGTTCATCGCTGTATCCGCAATCCAAAACCCTCCACCCGGACCTTTCACCGAACTTACGATTTCATTTCGTACCAACTCCTGCATGATCTTCCCCAGAAAAAAATGAGGCACATCGATTCCATCTGATAACTCTTGCAAACTGATTTTCTTTTCCATTGAACCATGAAGTGCTATAAATGTCAACCCCCTCAATGCGTAAGCAAATTTTTTGGATAACATAATGGTGCAAAATTAAGGACAGAACATTTCAAATTACGCTGAGATCCATTACTAGTCTAAAACTATCGAGGCTGCATATCTCTTAAATAATTGAATTTATGCATGTTGCAAAATAATAATAAATTCTTATCATCTAATTATGTGAGAAAAGTCATTTTCAAAATAATTGTTCCCAAGTACGTTTGCAACGTAAATAAAAGACATAAAACTCTTTAATTTAGCCGAAACTCTAAACCACTTATTCATGAAACTCAAACTACTTATTACCTGTGCATTAAGCATTTCACTGTTTTCCTGCACTTCCAGACAAGAAGCAGAAGAAGCTGCTAAAGAATCTCCTTCGCCTGCAGAAGCCGCGATTGAACAACCGGAAGAACACGGAACCGAAGTCAAGGAAATTGTTCTTTCCAATCCATTGAATATGGAATGGGTAGAAGCTGCTAAAATTATTTATGATACCAAGTGTTTATCCTGCCATAAACTGACAGATGAAAAATTGGTTGGTCCGGGTTGGAAAGATGTGACAAAGAGAAGGCAACCTGTTTGGATTATGAACATGATCACCAATGTGGATATGATGTTGGAAGAAGATGAAGAAGCTCAAAAACTTCTTGAGCAATGTTTGGTTAGAATGCCCAATCAAAATATCAGTCAGGATGAAGCCCGTCAATTGATAGAATTCATGCGACATAATGATGGCGAAAAATAATATTTTAAATAGAAGTTAAATATCTACATCAACCAACTTATGAAAAGAAACTCGTTAATGAATTACGCAACACTGCCTCTCTTTCTGGTAGCATTACACGGTTGCGCACCTAAAAATCCAACGCAGGCCATCACAGGTGACGCGGCGGAAAAAGTATATGTAGCTCCTGGCAAACACGATGAATTCTACAATATCGTATCCGGAGGTTTTAGTGGTCAGGTAACTGTATACGGCTTACCTTCCGGAAGATTATTCCGACAGATTCCTGTTTTCTCACAACATCCTGAAAGCGGGTGGGGATATTCGGAAGAAACAAAACCAATGCTGATGACTTCACATGGTTTTGCACCCTGGGATGACTCACATCACATTGCGCTATCTACGACCAATGGTGAACACGATGGCAAATGGGCTTTCGTAAATGGAAACAACACACCACGTATAGCAAGGATAAGTCTGAAGACTTTCCGAACAGAAGAAATCATAGAAATTCCTAATGCTTCGGGAAACCACTCTTCTCCTTTCCTTACTGAAAATTCAGAATATGCGATTGCAGGAACACGCTTCTCCTTCCCATTGGATTATACAGGGGCTAATACAGATGTAGCGATCAATTCTTATAAAGAAAACTTTAAAGGCACTGTTTCCTTCGTTGCCATCAACAAAGAAACCGGCAACATGAATATTGCTTTTCAACTGTTATTACCCGGCATCAACTTCGACCTTTCAAGAGGAGGACGAGGTCCTTCGCGGGATTGGTTTTTCTTCAGTTGCTACAATACAGAACAAGCCAATACGCTTCTGGAAGTCAATGCCTCACAGAAGGACAAAGATTTTATCATGGCGGTCAATTGGAAAAAATGTGAAGAATATGCCAAAGCAGGGAAAGGCAAAATGCTGGGTGTAAAATATGCACATAACACTTATAGTGACGAAACCCATAGTGCGACATCAACAATTATTAAAGAGGTATTAACTTTAGATCCGAAAGAATTAAAAGATCTGATCTACTTCATGCCCTGTCCTAAATCACCACATGGATGTGACGTTGATCCCACAGGAAAATATATTGTTGGTTCCGGAAAATTGGCGGCAATCATTCCAGTATTTTCATTTGATAAAATTATCAAAGCTATTGGTGACAAAAATTTTGAAGGCGAATACGATGGTATACCTGTACTTAAGTATGATGCCGTACTACACGGTGAAGTTAAGAAGCCGGGATTAGGACCTCTGCATACTGAATTTGATGGAAAAGGATTTGCCTACACATCTTTCTTTGTATCTTCCGAAATTGTAAAATGGGATATTGAAAAACTTACGGTTGTAGATCGTGTACCTACTTACTACTCTATTGGTCACCTTTGTATTCCCGGCGGACCTACTGTTAAACCTCATGGTAAATACGTTATTGCCTACAATAAAATCACTAAAGATCGCTACCTGCCTACCGGTCCCGAATTAACGCAATCTGCACAGTTGTATGATATATCAGGCGAAAAGATGAAACTCCTGCTTGACTTCCCGACTATAGGAGAGCCTCACTACGCAGAAGCAATTCCTGCCACATTAGTAGCCCCCAACTCACTCAAGATTTTCAAAATTGAAGATAACAAACATGCTTATGTCACCAAGAGTGAAAAGGATGCGAGGGTGGTACGGGAAGGCAATAAAATCCATGTATACATGACCTCTATGCGCTCCCACTTTGTTCCGGATAATATCGAAGGAATTCGTTTGGGTGATGAAGTCTACTTTCATGTTACCAACCTCGAACAGGATTGGGATGTACCACATGGATTCGCAGTAAAAGGCGCCGGCAATGCAGAACTTCTGATCATGCCCGGAGAAACAGCCACCTTAAAATGGGTACCGGATCGTGTGGGTGTTCAAGCAATCTATTGTACTGACTTCTGTTCTGCTCTCCATCAGGAAATGCAAGGTTACGCACGTGTTTCACCTGCAGGTTCTTCAACTCCTTTGAAATGGAGTACCGGTGAAACTCCTGAAGCAGGACTACCGGCAGCTTCTAAATAATTTCTAATCTTCAAGAGGGTCATTCGGAATAACATTTACGGAAGATTCACAGCTGGTTTGTTTTACGGGTTAGTGATGTGTCCCGGATTATAAACCACAGCCAGAGCGAACTACCTAATGCAGTTTGTTCTTCTGAATGACTCTCTATGAAGTAAATAAATAAACATGAAACCAATTACCAGAATACTTATTGCACTTTCCTCCCTTTCGATGATTGCTACGTACTATGTCCCGCTATGGCAAATACAGCTTTGGGCACCACAATATCCGGAAGGATTAAATATGAAAATATGGCACAACCATTTGGGAGGCGCCTTCGATATCATCAATGGCCTTAACCACTATATCGGTATGCGGCTTATCAAAGATGAAATGTTTCCGGAATTCGCGTATATTGGAATTCTTATCGGCATTTATATAGCACTTGGATTGATTACTTCAATTTCCGGCAAGATCAATCTTCTTAAAGCATTTGTAGTTACCGGAGTTTTGTACGGCGTAGCTGCTTTATATGATTTTTACAGATGGGGTTATGATTATGGGCATAATTTGGATCCACATGCTGCCATTCAGGTACCTGGCATGTCTTATCAGCCTCCTGTAATCGGTTACAAAAACCTACTGAACTTTACTGCCTATTCCGGACCCGATATCGGAGGATGGATAATTATCGCCGCAAGTATTGTGGCAACTTTTCTTCTGGTGTATGAACTATTAATTGACAGAAAAAGAAAAAAAGCCGAGCTGCACATGACAGGAAAAATAGCACTGGTAGTACTGGCTTCAACTTTTATTTCATCCTGTTCTGCGCAAGGACCTTCTCCCATACAATTTGGTAAAGATGAATGCACCCATTGTAAAATGACTTTAACTGACCAGAAATTCGGTGCTGAAATCATCACTACTACTAATAAAGTTTACAAATACGATGATGTCAACTGTTTGGTGAATTATCTGAAAGCCTATCCGGATGTGGAGAAAAAAGTAAAAACAATCTACATTGTAGACTACAGTAATGCAGGAAATTTTATTCCAGTTACAGAAGCATTACTTCTTTACTCCGAAGAAATCAGAAGTCCGATGGGAAGTGCTATTGCTGCATTTTCCACTATACAGGACAGAGATGCCATTCAAAATCAACTATCGCTTTCTGAAACATTAACCTGGGAAAAAGTCAAAACAAGTTATTGATCGGAAAGCCATGAAAAAACTTCAGCTTTTAATCCTGATAACTTCTGCATTCCTGTTGAATTTTTCAAGGACGCAAGGCAAACAATTCTTTTGTGGCAAAGGAACATCTCTGCCCTATATTCAAGTGGCGTTGGACAATGCACAATCCGGAGATACCCTGATTGTTCGTACCGGCCACTACAAACAAGGAAATCTCTTTATCAAAAAGTCCATTTCATTTCTGGCAGAAAAAAACGTCCTGCTGGATGGAGAAAACAAATATGAAATTCTCACTATAACCGGCGATCAGGTTTGTATTAAAGGCTTCACTATTATGAATAGCGGAGTGATGAGCACCAAGGATCTTGCAGGAATAAAAATACTGGCATGCAGGAACATTTTATTGGAAAATAACATAGTGATCAATTGTAATTTCGGCATTTACCTTTCCAACACTAAACACTGTTTATTAAGAAATAACAGAATAAAAGGAAATGTAGTCCAGGATCCAAACACCGGAAACGGCATTCATGTCTGGAAAGCGGATAGTATTCAAATCATAAAAAATGAATCTACCGGACAGAGAGATGGAATTTATTTTGAATTTGTAACCAACTCTACCATCATCGATAATTTCTCTCACGAAAATCTGCGCTATGGCCTTCACTTCATGTTTTCGCATAGTAATACGTATACAAATAATCAATTTACAAAAAACGGAGCGGGAGTAGCCGTCATGTATTCTCATCATGTGAAGATGTACCATAATTCATTTGATCATAACTGGGGATCCAGTGCATACGGTATACTACTAAAAGACATTTCCGACAGCGAGGTAATGTTCAATAAATTCGAATACAACTCTGCCGGCATATATATGGAGGGAAGTAATCGCATTAAAATGGAACAAAACTCCTTCTACAATAACGGGTGGGCACTCCGCATACAAGCCAGTTGCACCGACAACTTCATCAACCGCAATAATTTCACAGGAAACACTTTTGATGTTTCCACGAATGGCGAAACACAACTCAACAATTTTTCAAACAATTACTGGGACAAGTACGAAGGATATGATCTCAACAAAGATGGTTATGGAGATATTCCTTATCGCCCCGTAAGTCTGTTTTCTATGATCATAGAGCAACTGCCTCCTTCGTTACTCCTTATACGAAGTTTCATGGTTTATCTGTTGGATAAAGCCGAAAAAATAATACCATCTCTCACTCCTATTCATCTCATGGATGAGTTACCTCAAATGAGAATGATAAAATTCAAGGAAACAAAAAAGTCGCTTAGTTCAACTTTACCCTACCTGTATTATCAACCTAAATTAAACATTCAATATTTGAAAACATGAAAAAAAACAAATTATTCCTGGGTGTGCTTGGCATGGCCCTCACCACAATGACCATCTTGTCAGGATGCGGAGGTAGCACTGGAACTGAAACCACCACTGAAGCCACAACTGAAGAAGCAGTGGCTGATGCCGGTCAATCTGCCGTGAAAGATGATGAATCACAAAAAGATGTTGTAAAAGTTGCCATCGGAAGTAAGGATCATACCACATTGGTGGCTGCGGTTCAGGCGGCAGAGCTGGTAGATGTGCTGAGCAATGCAGGCCCTTTCACCGTTTTTGCTCCAACCAATGATGCATTCAATTTGCTACCTGCCGGAACAGTTGATGATCTTGTTAAACCGGAGAACAAAGAGAAGTTGCAGGATATATTGCAATACCATGTAGCGGTTGCTGTTTACAAACCTGAAATGTTTCGTGATGGTCAGGTAATTGGCATGGCGAATAGCGGAAATATCACTATCAGTGTAAAAGACGGAAAAACAATGGTAAATGGCAAAGCAACAATCCTTGCCAGTGTGAATGCCTCCAATGGCATAATCCATGTAATTGATCAGGTACTCCTGGAAGAAAAGAAATAGTGATTACCATTGAAAATATCAGTAAGGCATTTGGTAAGGTAAAAGTCCTTGACCAGTTAACTCTTGAACTATTCAGGGGCCAGTCAGTAGCATTGATTGGCCCCAATGGTTCGGGGAAAACAACTTTGATTAAATGCCTGCTGGGTCTCGCCATTCCTGATTCCGGCATTATCAAAATTGACGGGAATGATGTAAAAGGAGAATGGCAATACCGAAGCAGGATTGGCTATATGCCCCAAATAGGTCGATATCCCGATAATATTACGGTAATGCAATTGCTAGAAATGATAAAGGAGATTCGAAAAGGAACTTATGATGTATTGGATGAAGAGTTACTGGAATCATTTCATGTTAAATCCTTTGGCAATAAAACCATGCGAACACTGAGCGGTGGAACACGCCAGAAAGTAAGTGCCTGTCTTGCATTTATGTTCGATCCTGAAATATTGATACTGGATGAACCTACAGCAGGACTTGATCCGGTCTCTGCAGAGATATTAAAGGAAAAAGTGAAAACAGAACAACGAAAAGGTAAACTCGTCCTGATCACATCTCATATCCTAAGCGACCTGGAGGACTTAACAAATGAAGTAGCATTCATCAATGAAGGGCGCTTAATCTTCTTCAAACAAGTAGAAGCCATAAAAAAAGAAACCGGTTCCGGAAATCTTTCAAAGGCCATTGCAAGAATTATGCAGGAGCAAAATCTGATCACTCCGATAGACAATATCCTATAAATTATTTTTATGTTTACATCCAATAATAGTCCGCATCGCATTGAATCATTTCCTGCTCTTTCTCTTCAAGGAGATGAGGAGAACTTAACTTTACGTAAAACCACTTCAACACGAATGTCAGCAAAAGAAACAAAGGCTGGTAAAAAATACCTGATGCTGAGATTGCTTAAATATGTCCTGCTGGATATACTAAAGAACCGTATGGTTATTTTTTATGCCCTGTTTCTCTTTGTCATTTCTACCGGTCTCTTTTCCATCAGCGGAGATCCGACTAAGGGTATAGCCAGTTTGCTAAATGTCGTATTGCTTGTAACACCCTTGTTAAGTATCATCTTCGCGACCATCTACTTTTACAACTCCTATGAGTTTATTGAATTACTTTCTTCACAACCCATACAAAGAAAGACTATTCTCTATAGTCAATATGCAGGTTTGACAATTTCGTTGCTCTTATCGCTCATCACCGGATTAGGCATTCCTCTGTTAATTTTCGCACCCACACACGAAAGCCTCATTTTATTACTGGCGGCATGCGGTTTAACCATGGCCTTTGTTTCACTCGCACTTTTGTCTGCGCTGTTAACCCGTGATAAAGCACGCGGTATCGGTCTTTCCATTTTACTATGGTTTTACTTTACCATTCTATACGATGCATTCCTGTTAATGATCATGTTTGCTTTTATGGATTACCCGATGGAAACGGTGACTTTAGTTATGGTGGCTTTAAATCCGATCGATCTTGCAAGAGTTGTTGTACTCATGCAGCTGGACATCTCCGCATTGATGGGATATACAGGAGCCATGATGCAGGATATTTTGGGGAAAAGTCAGGGCGTATTTGCAGCTACATTGGTGATGACACTTTGGATTATTCTGCCTCTCACCATTGCGGCAGGTAAATTTAAGAGAAGAGATCTCTGAAAATCAGAGCAAGTGGAATATGAAATATTAAAAAACTAATTCACTCTGTTCTTAAAACGGCAAACACCTTCTTCAAGAAACTTTTTATATTGATCTGCATCGGGTGTATATCCTTTTGGCAAAGCGAGTAGTTTACCCTGATGATCGAGCAATACATAATAGGGCTGGGAATTGGTTTGATAAATCCGGCTTTGAAGATCACTCCATTTGTTACCGGTGGACTTAATTTTCTTCCCGCTGAATTCGCTGGTATACTGCTCATTTTCCGGGAGCGGCGTTTTATCATCTACATAAAGAGAGATAAGCACATAATCATCCGAAAGAATTTTTAAGATCTGAGGTTGCGACCAGACATTATCTTCCATCTTACGACAATTCACACAACTCCATCCGGTAAAATCAATCATGACCGGTTTTCCGGTCTGCTTTGCGTAGGCCATTCCCGATTCATAATCATGATAACAATTCAGGTTATGCGGACAACTTCCGGAATGACTACCTGCTCCATCAGAATGAGCAATCCATTCTTTATAAAACTCCGGTGGAGGGAAGCCACTAATGATACGCAAGGGCGCACCCCATAAACCCGGGATCAGATAAATGGTAAATGTCAATGTAAGTATCGCAAAAATCAGACGACCGGTACCGAGATAAGGCATGTCACTATCATGTGAAAATTTTATTTTTCCCATAAGATATAAACTCATCAGACCAAAAATGGCAATCCAGATCGCGATGAACACTTCTCTCTTCAACAATCCCCAGTGATAAGCAAGGTCGACATTGGAGAGAAATTTCAGGGCAAGGGCAAGCTCTAAAAATCCTAAAACCACTTTCACGGAATTGAGCCATCCACCGGACTTTGGCAATGAATTCAACCATCCGGGAAATGCTGCGAACAATCCAAAAGGTAAAGCAAGGGCTAATGCAAATCCGGTCATCCCCATGATGGGTCCCAGATACGATGATCCTCGCGCTGCCTCTACCAACAAAGTTCCTATAATAGGTCCGGTACAGGAGAAAGAAACCAGGCTTAAAGTAAATGCCATAAAGAAAATTCCAATCAACCCACCTTTATCTGAAGCCTGGTCCGCCTTATTCACCCATGAACTGGGGAGTGTAATTTCAAATGCTCCAAAAAAGGACAAGGCAAATATGAAGAAGATCACAAAGAACAACATATTAAACACCACATTACTGGCCATGGCATTGAGCGCATCGGATCCCAGCGTTACAGTAACCAGAAATCCCAGCAACACATAAATCAAAATGATGGATACGGCATAAATTATGGCATTGGCAATACCTTTACTTTTCGTCGGACTTCGCTTCGTAAAAAAACTTACCGTTAATGGAATCATGGGAAACACACAAGGTGTGAGCAGCGCCAGCAATCCACCGATCATACCGGCGATGAATATCCCCCAAAATGATTTATCAGATGCTTCTTCCTTTGTCCCATCGCCGCATCCGGGTTCAAGTACTGCGATATCTGCGCTCGGCTCATTAATTTTACCGGGTGTAGATGGAGGTGTTCCTACATTGTTCTGAAGTGTAGTATCAACAGTTACAGGTAAAGTGGTTGCAGTGTCGGCCACCAGGGATGAATCCTTTGCACTTGGTTTTGGTGTTTCACCTGTTGTTTCTGAGGCTTTTGCATCCCCTTTCACAGGAATACTAAACTCAATTTCTTCGGGTGGTAAGCACATCTGATCATTGCAGACCATGAATTCCAGCGAACCTTTTACGTCAAAGGCTGACTTTGAATTCAATTTTATCTTCTGACGAAAAATGGCTTCTTCGCCATAGTACTTCACTTTCATATCAAAATTGACGTCATACACTTCTTCAGCAAAAGGCTCTGTTGTTTTACCATCGAGTGAATAATTCTTATCGGGAGTGAATTTAAAAGTAGTGGGGATTGGTCCACCGGCCGGTATATCCTGAGCGTATAAATGCCAGCCCTTGTCTATTTTGGCCTTCAAAACCAAGGTGGCTGCACTACCTTTTTGCTCAATACTATATGCCCATTTTACCGGGCGCTGAATCTGACTATACAGACTGCCAAATGAAAAAACCAGCAGCAGCGAGAGGAATATTCTTAGGTTTCGCATATACTACGCAGTAATTTGAATAGGTTTCAAAGATAGTTAATCAAACATAAAGAATAAATGACCTGAATATTGTCTTAAACGACTCTTCTTCAGTCCTTCTTCAGATAAAAATACGACATCTGTCCGGCCACATCGTCATAGGTTACCGGGTTCTTTTCCCAATAGTTATAAAAATAACTCATTAAAGCAAAATCCCCGGAACAACCTGCTGTGTGCATGAGAAGGGCTCCATAGCTTACCCAGGAAAAAGGCTCCGGCAAATAAAAAAACAAGGAGATGAACAGCGTGTTTATCAGCAGAAAAGGGGCAATAGCCAGTAAAACAAACTGCTTTTTATTGGCCACAAAACGATCCGCCATTGCATAAAAAACCATTTGTTTCCAGACGGCTTTATACGTTACTTTTTCAGCACCCGCCAGTTTATATCCAATGCCATGAATCAGCTCATGAACAGGGACTATCAGAAAAAACAGAAAAAAACTGAGGAAGAATTTCAGGAGACTATCGGCTGCCGAATCTGCCAGAAAAACAAAACAGACTCCTACAGAGACCAAACGAAGGTTGAACAACAAATAAAAAATGGTCACCGGGTTTTTGATAAAGAAGTACTGTTTGATAAAGGCCACTAAGTCCAGGTGAGCAAGATGAACATGTAAAACATATCCGTTTTGCTCCAGATTATCGGGGGTTAGGGGTTTTGGCACTCCCCAAATTTATGGTTTTTACCCGTGCTGCGAAAAGGCAGTTACAACAACTTCACCCCTTAACGACATGGATTGTGGTGAATTCATCAAATAAAACTTTCAGCAGCTATGTCACCTGATTCCCGGTTTTGAAGGTGACTTTATTGCTTTAATCACCTATCAATAAAACAACATGAAATACCAAAAGCTTTGATATTTTTGTACTGTAAAAATCCAAAATAATGATTGTAGACACTTTAAGATATCCCATAGGAAAATTCAATCCTCCTGAACAAATCACAGAAGAAGACATCAGCAAATGGATTGCTATTATTGAATCACTACCCTTAAAAATGAGAGAGGCGGTGAATGGCCTCACTTCACAACAGTTAGATTCTCCTTATCGGGAAGGAGGCTGGACGATCCGTCAGGTAGTACATCATATGGCCGACAGTCATATGAATGCCTACATCCGTTTCAAATTAGCTTTAACAGAAGATAACCCTACCATAAAACCATACCTCGAAGAAAAGTGGGCCGAACAAATTGAAGCCCGACACGGACAAATAGAGATGTCGCTGAGAATTCTTGAAGCCCTGCATCATCGCTGGACTGTCGTTTTATCAAATATCTACTCCACTGACTGGAAGAGGACCTATTATCATCCGGAAAACAAAAAAACAACTTCCCTTGAACATGCTTTAGGATTATATGCATGGCATAGCCAACATCACCTTGCACATATTTTAAATTATCGAATGGGCAAAGGTTGGTAGTTTTAATCAGAAGGCACTGTCTATAAATGAACAGTGCCTTCTGCTTGGCACTTATTCAAACTTTAGTCTGTGCAGAAGATAAATCACTCCGGCAAAGAGGAAGAAAGCTACTGCCTGATGCATGACGCCTAACCATAAAGGCACTTGCATTAACAAAGTGAGTATACCTAAAAGCACCTGCATAAAAATACCGGCCAACAGAAACCATACTGCATTTTTTTGTCCGGGATTTAAATTTGTTTTGAATAGTTTTATGGAATAGATGATAATGAAGAAGGCAAGTATATAAGCTAGTCCACGATGTATAAACTGTATACTCGCAAGATTATTAATCAGGCTTGAAATTCCGTCCTTTGTCCAGGCAAATCCTATCGATTCCGGCACCCATTCCACACCCATCTTCGGCCATGTATTATACGTCCATCCTGCTTTCGTACCGGCTACAAAAGCTCCATAGATCACTTGTAGAGTCAACAATAAAAGTAAAGTGAATGCATGTTTTCTAAACGACGTTAATTCTGTAGCGTTAGAAACTTTTCGGTTATATAATTGAGTTAGCGCCACCCAGAAAATATATCCAAAAGTGATAAAGGCGAAAGTCAGATGAATAGCCAGGCGAATATGACTTACTCTGATATTTTGTGACAATCCGCTCGCCACCATATACCATCCCAAAAATCCTTGAATACCCCCCAGCACGAACATAAGAATCAACTTCGGCATCAGACCTTTAGGAATTGCTTTCCGGACATAAAAATAAAGGAGACCTATAATAAAAACCAATCCGATCATTCTACCGAACAAGCGATGAATATATTCCCAGAAGTAAATAAATTTAAAATCTGAAAGTGTGAAATGCGCATTTACAGATTTAAACTGAGGTATTTGTTTGTACTTTTCAAATTCAGCATTCCATTGCACCTCGTTCAGGGGCGGAATAGTTCCGGTGACTACCTTCCATTCAGTAATAGACAAACCTGATCCGGTAAGACGGGTAATTCCTCCAACTACCACCATTCCGAAGACAAGAAAACAGCCACTAAGCAACCACACAATTAATTGATAGCGTAGTTTATTGGAAGTTTCCATACGGTTTTTCTAGGTAATGTTATGCGGGCTTCTCCGCTTCTTTCATAACAATTTGAGCAGTGGTTCTGCTTCTCTGTTCCAGTAATATATCTCTTCCCTGACTCAAAGTCTCAATGGTAGAAGGATAATAATAGCGAATGGTATAAAGTTGGAGTCCTGCATTGTACCTGACCCAATAATCCTTTTTCAACAACTCAATCAATTTTGGGGTTTTAAATGCATCATCATCTATACAAACAGAAAAAGATATAGCAGAGTTTTGCATGAGGTTCATTTTTACACCCAAATCAGCGAAACAGGAAAAAATAGAACTTAAATTCTCTTCCGCGATAAAAGAAAAATCCTTGGCCGCTATAGAAATAAGCACCTGATCTGATTTAAAAATAAAAGACGGCACCTGCGGCTTGGTTTGAAGGTCCTTGCCGATAACCGTACCTTTTGCCTGAGGCTGCAGAAAAGATTTTACATACAAAGGGATATTCTTGTTCTCCAGCGGCTTTATTGTTTTTGGATGAATCACCGAAGCACCATAATACGCCAATTCAATGGCATCATGATAGCTCAGTTGTTCCAGTTTCTGCGCATCATTAAAAAATTTGGGATCGGCATTTAATACCCCCGGAACATCCTTCCAAATCGTCAAGGATTCGGCTTCCAGAATATGGGCCAGAATTGCTGCTGTATAATCTGATCCTTCACGACCAAGCGTAGTGGTATAATTTTCTGAAGTAGCTCCAATAAAACCTTGCGTAATGACAATAGGATTTCTTTCATTGATCAAATCAGGAATGACGGCCTTCACCCGCTTTGCACTCTCCTCCCAGTTCACTTTGCCTTCGCGGTACGTATTATCCGTGAGTAAACAATCGCGGATATCGACCCACCTGTTGGCAATTCCCATACCATCAAGAAAATAGCTGATAATAGTGGTTGAAATCAATTCTCCAAAGGAAACGATCTGGTCATAAACAAAATCATATTCACGGGGCTCTTCTTCCAGCACCCATTCCATCTCGACGAAATAATTATTGACTTTCGTATATACTTCAGCGTTAGCATCCGGAAACAACTGTTCCATTAATTGGACGTGAAAACTCCTTACTTCATTCAATAAAGCTCCAGCTTCCCCGGATCCTGAACAATAGGATTTCACGACTTTCTCAAGGGCATTTGTGGTCTTAGCCATAGCAGAAACGACTACTACGAGTGGTTCTCCCGGATACAATTTTAAAATGGAGGATACATTCTTTACAGATTCTACATCCTTTACCGAAGCACCGCCAAACTTGAAGATTTTCATTGAATAATTTTATTCGCGTTATTACTTTTTTTGTTAAGAATTTAAAACGTTCAAAAGGTAACTCAACACTGTACCTCCGGAATTCTACAGCCAATTTTCAACCTGCGATTGATCTAGTTTACAATTAATCCATCCTGCATCAAAATTTGCTTTATACTTCTCATAGAAACGAATAGCGGGTTCATTCCAGTCCAGCACTTGCCAATGCAGTTGTTTCGCCTGCATGCGTTTGGCATCTCTGATCACTTCCGCAAATAGAAGTTTCCCAATTCCTTTGCCACGCATCTTTTCCGTTACCACTATATCATCCAGATAAACGCCCTTCCCTTTCCAGGTACTGTACTTCAAATGATAAACAGCTGTTCCATAGACTACGCCATTCTCTTCGGCAACAAGACAAAAGAAAACGGGATGAGGTCCAAAGCCATCAACAAGCATATCTTCAATAGTATTGGTCACTTCGTGTGGAGCCTTTTCAAATAATGCAAGTTCACAGATCAAAGCATGAACGGCGGGCATATCATCTTTTGTACCTTTGCGGACAACAATATTCATGGGGGCAAAAGTAAATCATTCTGAAGTCCCTTCTTAAAAAAATGAAATTACATTACCGGATTCTTGGAGAAGGTGTACCTATATTAATTTTACACGGACTTTTTGGCATGAGTGATAACTGGCAGAGTTTCGCACGAAGCCTGGCAGACAACGGCTTTAAAGTAATTTTGCCCGACTTGCGCAATCACGGGCATTCCCCACACGATCCTTTTCATACCTACCCTCTAATGGCTCAGGATATAGCCGGACTCATTAAGGAGAATCATTTGCATTCACCTGTAGTGTTAGGACATAGTATGGGAGGCAAAGTATGCCTGCAACTGCTGAATGACCATCCCGGATTGATTCAAAAATGCATTGTAGTGGATATTGCACCATGGCGATATCCTATTCATCACCGGGAAATACTCGACGCTTTGCTTGCTGTTGACATCTTACAAATCCACTCCCGAAAAGAGGCGGAAACTGTACTTGATGACGCTATTCATGATTCGGGCATTAAACAATTTTTGCTCAAAAATCTATATCGAAAGGGTGATAATCATTTTGCCTGGCGGTTTAACCTAAACATCATCAATCAACAGATTGAAGAAGTAGGCGAACCCACCTGGCCGCGCGATCAGATCTCCACTCCTGTTTTATTTATTAAAGGAGAAAAATCAGGATATATTGATCCCTTCCGGATGAATGAAATTTTACAATGGTATCCAAATGCTGAACTCGTAAATATTCCGAATGCCGGCCACTGGGTGCACGCGGAACAACCGCAATTATTGCTGGAAGAAGTATTGCATTTTCTAAAATGATTTCAATTTCTCCTGTTAATTTAATTGTTAAAAACAATTTCTATACTAAAAACTATAGGCTACCGGCTTCGGGCTACCGGCTACCTGCCATTTCGCATAGACGCTATTGGTAGAATTCAAGAAGATTGTATAGCGGGAGTGCGGTGAGGTTTAGGGTTTAAGGTTTAAGGTTTAAAGTTTAAGGTTTAAGGTTTTCATATGGCATGCGTTCGCAGAGCTATGAAAACTTTAATCCATACACCAAACCAAACAAACCTTAAACTTTGAACATTGAACTTTGAACATTGAACTTTGAACATTGAACGTTGAACATTGAACATTGAACTTTGAACATTGAACATTGAACATTGAACCTTGAACTTTAAACCTGCCTTACTTCCACTCCAATGTTTTCAGCATGTGAAGAATATCTTCTCTAACATAACTTTGAACAGGAGCGAGAGAATCGGCATTGGGAGGTGCATTGAAATAAACAGCACCCCGAAGAAAATGATGAACGCTATCGGTGACATAAAACTGTGTAGAGGAAGCCGCCTGTCCGCCCAGGGTATAGAGGACACCACTCACGCCCGGTCTAAAGGAAATCACTTGTTCATCTATAGAACTGGCTCTGGAAGTATGTTTGTAAACAAGGGTATGGGTATCGTCCAGAAACTTATTAATGTCACCATGCAGTGGTTTATACGTAAGATAAATCTGACCGTTAATCTTTGGCATTACCAGGTACCACCAGCAGGATTCTGACAAACGATTGGTATCGGGAACCGGGATAATATAATCTGCGATTTCAAATTTATAAGAGCAGCCGGCCGGATCAAACAATGAATATTTCCTTTCAGGTAATTCAATTCTGTAATACCCTCTTGGCTTCGGTGTAGTCACTTCTTCTCCACAAGAGAACAGTGAAAGCATCGAACTTATAATGATGACCTGCAGGCCGGTTTTCATAAATTTTATTTGGAATTAATTGCTTTTGATGATTGAATACGTCGAGACCATTCGATAGATTTTAATCGACTTTCAAACCTCTTCCACACAGGAGTAGGTCAATGAACCGGAGAACTATGATCCCTGGTTAAAAAGGCAAATCACCACCCAAATCGTTCAAAGGAGGAGGAGTGGGCTCATGAGTTGCCGCATCGCCGGAATGCCCGCCACTTTGAGCATCTCTTTTAGTCAGCATTGTCATGTTCTCTGCAATAATTTCAGTAGCATATCGCTTAATGCCATCTTTCTCCCAACTACGCGTTCTCAACTTCCCTTCAATAAAAACCATATGCCCTTTCCTCAACTGGAGTTTTTCAGCAGCTTCTGCAAGACCACGCCACAAAACAATATTATGCCATTCGGTCTGATCCTGTCGTTGTCCGTCCTTATTTTTAAAATATTCAGTTGTTGCCAGAGGAAATTTAGCAACCATAATTCCACCTTCCATGTGACGGTATTCGGGATCCTTACCCAAATTACCAATGAGAAATACTTTGTTGACGCCTGACATAGTTTTGTAGTTTAGAGTTTAACGCATTCAGAAATTCAGATTATCAAGGTCAAAGTTAGTAATTGACTTCACTTTTCAAATTCTGCAGAAAACCGAACTACAGGTATTTTGGGTAATCACACCAGGTCTTCCTGTTTGAGAAATTTAATAATCACTTGCGGGAAGGCGAATTCCCGGAGTCGGTGCAGTGGAATGCTTCGGAGCTCTCCCCGGGGCTTTATCCCGGTATTCAATTTTATTTTCCAGAAATGAACGATCAGTTCCTGATGCGATAGTAAGTGCCGAAAGCGGGAGGGGCGTCCATCGATTTGATTACCTGCAATTGACAATTTAAATGGCAGCTGGATATGCTGTATATCAATATCTTCCCTATCTGCTTCAAAGAGAGGGAGCTCATATAGACCTTCCCAGATATCCTTCTTGTTGCGTCGGCTTATAAAGGTATCGGAACCATGCGTGAAGAAAAAATAATGAAAATAACGTGTCCGCACCTTTGCCCTTTTCTCCTTCACCGGCAGCCGATCGATTTCATTATATATATAGGCATGGCAGGCCATATGGAAAGGACATTCTTCACACAAAGGAGCTTTTGGCTTACAGATTAAAGCCCCCATTTCCATCATTGCCTGATTGTGCTCTGCGGCATGTTTCGGGTCGAAGAGTTCACCGGCCATTTCTGCAAAAACCTTTTTACCAAGGGAGGAATCTATAGGAACAGCTGACCCTGAAAGACGCGACAAAAATCTGAACACATTCCCATCTACGACAGGATGCGGGAGATGGAAGGCAAAAGAGGCAATAGCGGATGCTGTATAATCCCCGACTCCCTTCAGGTTCTTCAACGATTCAAAATCGGCCGGGAATCTCCCATCAAATTGCTGCACGACCTGTAAAGCAGCAGTATGCATATTTCGGGCTCTGGAATAATAGCCCAGGCCCTGCCATAATCGTAAAATTTTGTCAATAGGAGCCTTTGCAAAGTCCCCAATAGTTGGAAAAGATTCAACAAAATTAATGTAGTACGGAAGTCCTTGATCTACACGTGTTTGCTGAAGAATAATTTCCGAAAGCCAGATTTTATATGGATCTGATGTTTCGCGCCAGGGCAATTTCCGGCCATTATTTCGGTACCAATCCCTTAAATTCTTAGAAAACTCCAGTTCTAACATCATATTTTGGACAAAAATAAGCAAGTAATATTTTGTATTTCAGCGGGAAAGCATATCTTTGCAGCCCCGTAAAAGGAAAATTATAATAACCAGTAAAAGATGACAAAAGCAGAATTAGTAAATGAGATCTCTACAAAAACCGGGATCGAGAAGGTAGCTGTTCAGCAGACCGTTGAGTCTATGATGAAAGTTGTTCGCAACTCGCTGATCAATAACGAAAACGTATATCTCCGTGGTTTCGGAAGCTTTATCGTAAAGAAGCGTGCGAAGAAAACCGGACGTATCATCACCAAGAACGCAACGATTATTATTCCGGAACATTACATTCCTGCATTCAAGCCTGCGAAGACTTTCACTGAGCGTGTTAAGAATGCGCACAACAAGAAAACCTTACCTGCTCAATAATCCTGAATGAAAGGTGCACAACTGAGGGTACTTCTCATTTCAGGCACCATTCTGCTTTCCGTTGCTCTTTATTTCGCTCCGTCTCAAATTAATAAACAGGGAAAGGAAGTAAAAGAAGAGAAAGTTGGAAGCAGGGATGAGTTTCAGCCGGACGATTTGTTAAAATCTGCCAGAACATCACTGGACAGCAATGAGACAAAGAATTTGGATTTCTTTGAGGCATCTCTCAAAAAGAATGGCGGCAAGGATACCGTATTATTAGATGGTATTGGTCGTTTATGGGATCGCAACGGAGTTCCTGCTGCTTCAGCCATTTGGTTTGAGCGAAAAGCGGAAATAGTTCAAAGTGAGCAGTCTTATCTGGATGCCGCTTATCGCTACTTCGATTCCTTTAGAATGGCAAATGACACGGTAGTCAGATCCATTTTAGTAGGGAAGGCCATCTCCAATTATGAAAAGGTGCTGGAGATAAACCCGGCGAATCTGAATGCCAAAACCGATCTCGGCGCCTGTTATGCCGACGGAACAAATGAACCCATGAAAGGGATCTTGTTATTACGGGAAGTAATAACAGCCGACCCCAATCACGAAATGGCTCAATACAATTTAGGGATGCTCTCTGTTAAATCAGGACAACTTGACAAGGCCATTGAGCGTTTCAATAAAGTGCTGGCGATAAACCCAAAGCGAAATGAAATTCATTTCTTCCTTGGACAAGTGTTATTGCAAAAAGGAGACACGGCTGCTGCTGTGAGTTCCTATGAAACATTCATAAAGAATGCAAATTATGATGTTTCAGATGTCATTAAATTAGTGGAAGAGTTAAAGAAAAAACCTTCCTGAAAAATACTATAAGTTAGAATACTAAAAACATTTAATCATGCCATCAGGAAAAAAACGTAAGCGTCATAAAATGGCGACTCACAAACGTAAGAAGCGTTTAAGGAAAAATCGTCATAAGAAGAAAAACAGGTAGGCCCTTTTCGGGCTGAAGGACCTGCTGTACTTTTTAAAAGGTACAGCAGGTCATATTTGCTATTGCTTTTTCAAAAAAGGTAAGCTAGCTGCTGGAATTTAATTTTTTAATTTTATTAGAATTTCAGTTCTCAGCAACGCTTCAACAGGCATACTGCATTGAACAGCGAACTGATCATCGATTCGTCTACCTCCGAGGTAAACATTGCCCTCGTTGAGAACAAACTGCTCGTAGAGTTAAACAAAGAGAAGAAAGAAAACAACTTCTCTGTGGGAGATATCTACCTGGGCCGTGTGAAGAAGATCATGCCTTCTTTGAACGCTGCCTTTGTGGATATCGGATACGAGAAGGATGCTTTTCTGCATTATCTCGATCTGGGCTCACAAGTGCAATCCCTCATTAAGTTTATGAAACATACGCAGAGCGGAAGCCAGGCTGAAGCGCTGCTGAATAATTTTGAAATCGAACCGGATATTCACAAGGCGGGTAAGGTCAATCAAATCCTTAATCCGAATATGAATATTATCGTTCAGATCGCGAAAGAGCCCATCTCCAGCAAAGGTCCTCGCATTACTTCTGAAGTATCTTTTGCAGGACGATATGTAGTACTTGTACCCTTTTCGGATGTGGTTTCTGTTTCCCAAAAAATTAAAAGTTCCGCCGAAAGGTTACGTCTCAAGCGCCTTGCAACGAGCATCAAGCCACGCAACTTTGGCATCATAGTACGCACGGTTGCTGAAGGGAAGAAGGTAGCAGACCTTGACCGGGATGTTCAGGATCTGGCTTCCAAATGGATGTCACTGCATGAGCAGCTGAAAACATCAGCACCTCCGTCAAAGCTACTCGGTGAAATTGACCGTGCCTCCACCATCCTCCGCGACCTTCTCAGTCCAAACTTCAATGCGATACATGTCAATGATGTTCGTGTAGCAGAAGAGATAAAATCCTATATCAGAGGTATCGCTCCCGACCAGGTGGATATTGTGAAGATGTACAAAGGCAAGATGCCTATTTTCGAACACTTCGGCATTGACAAACAGATAAAATCCCTATTTGGCAAGACCGTAAATATGGCCGGTGGTTCCTATCTGATCATCGAGCATACCGAGGCGATGCACGTGATTGATGTGAACAGCGGTGGCCGCAACAAAGGCAGTGGTGATTCACAGGAGAGCAACGCTTTCCAAACGAATCTCATGGCAGCTAAGGAAATTGCACGTCAGTTACGCATGCGCGATATGGGTGGAATCATTGTCATCGACTTCATCGATATGCGCAATACGCTCCATCGGAAAGAACTCTTCGACACCTTGAATGCGGAGATGAAGCAGGACCGGGCTCGTCATACCATTTTGCCTCCAACAAAATTTGGTCTTGTTCAAATCACACGGGAGCGTGTACGACCGGTTACCGATATCATTACCGTAGAGAAATGTCCGGCCTGTGATGGTACCGGCGAGATCAAAGCTTCTCTCCTGCTCCTTGACGACATTGAAAACAATCTTCGCTATTTATGCCAGGAGCAAAATGAAAAAGGACTTACCCTTCAAACGCATCCTTACGTCGCAGCCTTTCTGAAAAAAGATTTTTGGACAATGAAATCCTTCCAATGGCAATGGCGTAAGAAATTTAAACGCTGGATTAAAGTTGAACCCATATCCGCTTATCATATCATGGAATTTCATTTTTTGAATCAGCAGGGGGAAGAGATTAAGTTGTAGATTTTCATAAATAATTATCAAATTATCTTTTGCCAACTTTTATCCATAATTACCATTGAAAATATTTTTTCAGGAACGCTTATTTGGTCACAAATGTGACGAGATTACCGCTCCACCTTAATGCCCATCAATAAAATATCATCTATCTGATCCATCCTTCCTTTGTACTCATTATGATAACGAAGGAAATTTTCCTGTTGTTCTTTCAACGATTTCCCACGTTGCAGCATGACAATTTCCTTGAATTTCTTTCTGGTAAGTTTCTTCCCCAGTTCGCCCCCAAACTGGTCGGCATACCCATCGCTGAACAGATAAATGACATCTCCTTTTTCAATATGAATTTTATGATTCGTATACGGAAAACGATTTACCACCTGACCGATAGGCTGCTTGTCCGGTTTAAACTCCATTAATTCATATACAGCACCTTCTCTGGCAATCCATAACGGGCAATTCGCCCCCGACCAATACAATTCACGCGTCTTCCTGTTAAATGCACAGAGACTTGCCTCCATTCCATCCTTCACTTCTCCACTGATCCCTAAACTGTCTACTATGATTTCTGCCACCTTATCGAGGATCAATGAAGGTTTGACCAGACCATATTCATTTACCGCTCTGCTGAGGGCGTTAATGCACAAGATGCTGATCAGTGCACCCGGCACTCCATGACCGGTACAATCACATCCTGCGAATAAAACCCAATCCTCCGATGTTTCTACCCAGTAAAAATCTCCCGAAACAATATCTTTTGGAAGGAATAGAATAAAATTTTCACCCAGATGTTCTTCTATCTTCTGCTGTGAGGGTAACAATGCCGTCTGAATTCTTTTCGCATAATTAATGGAATCTACTAAGGCCTTCTTCTCCGTTTGAATGACTTCCTTCTCCCGCTTTAAATCCAGTGTTCGTGACTCAACATGTGTAGAAAGAAAATGCTGCTGAACGATACTGAAAAGATCCTTAAACTTTATCTTAAGTCCGCTGACAGAAATATTCACCGGGGAGCCATAATTCTTGTATTCATACTCGAGCCATGATCGCTTGAACAAGGTCCGTTGATTTTTTATGTAGCGATCCGGATTCTTCACCTTCACCGTGATACATTCCGAAAATAAAATTTTAGTACTGTTGATCTCTATTATATCCTGCCAGAAAATCATTCCCGCTGAAACCAGTCCGGAGTTATCTAATATTCCAAGCTTATTGATGACAAGTCCGGGGCCTTTTTAGTATACTTCTTAAGTGCAATAAGCGATAAATATGCAAATACAGAAGTCAAAAACAAATTCATGATAACAATAAACAACGACTCAAAGGAGAAAGATCCATTCTCCACTATTTCATTATAAATATTCTTTAGAAAGTTAAAAGTGAGAAGCAGAGAAGGAATCAGCACAAGTGCGACTGAACTCTTCTTTGAATCTATCTCTACATCCTTTAATGGCGCCATTGGTCTGAACTATTTGACCAATAAAAATAGATAAAAACACATAGCGACCATCCTCAATTACGTTTCTTCTGTTGATTTAGTGCTATTTATATATTATCCGTAAATAACAAAGTATTAAATGAAGCTATATTGATTCCGATTTCAAAAAAGAAGAGGCCACTTAAAACTAAATTAACGCAGGAAAGAAATCACCGTATCAAGGTCATATTCAGACACAATAAATGCACATATGCATCTGACTATAACTGCAGAAAAAATTTCAGGAGCAGTTGCTCCTACAACGGCAACTCACAAACCTTTCTTTGCGAATAACGCTGTTATTTTCTTAGGGTTCCAGTTGATCTTATATGCGAACTCGAGATTTATAAAACTATAGGAATCTGTAATTGCGGGATTTCCTCTTCTGGATGTCCGGGGCCCTACCATACCGTCTGTTCCAAGTCCGGTGGGATCACTGATGTACTTAGCGAGTTCCTGTTTAACGGGGTCACCCGGAAATTGCTGTTCAATCTGCTTGTAAGTCGCATAGGCATCACTGGCATCATCGAGGTAATCTGTGAAGAATTTATAGTAACCAAACTCCAACGAGAGTGTAATGTTCTTATCCAGACCATAACGAAAACCTACCGCCAATGGAACGCCCAAATGCCAGGGACTATACATTTTCTTTGAAGGGTTAGATTCATCATAAGCGCCCTGACCTTCGTTACGCCAATCGATCAGATCCGTTTCATATTTTCCATCCTTCTCGATAACATTGCCGCTTCCTGTAGACTGTGCAGCATCGCGTATGGTACCATCGGTCCAGAAATGGTATCTGTTTGCAATATCAATATCACCACTGAATAAATCCGCTTTCGGGCGACCATAGTACACCCCGATACCTGTGTAAGCAAATAATGCAAGACTCTGTTTATGCAGCGGGAGGCGACGATTGGGATAATAAGTATAACTGATATGAGAGGAGAAACCATAAATATCATTGCGAAAATTCAATCCTCGCCCATAGTTACGCAATTCCGTCCCGCTCTTTCCATCCACCGGACTAGTTTCATCATATTGAATACGATGCCAGCTCAAACGGGCTTCGATATTTATTGGCGAATACTTCATACCGGTAATTTCCCGGGGTGAAATAAAATTGCGAACCGTTATGGCCATACCGGGGCTCATCGAACTTTTTTGAAAAAATTCATCATTACCCAGGTCACCAAAATAATTAGTTGTCCCTCCGGCAAGTCCGATATCCAGCGATTGTTGGGCGTGAAGGGAACAAGTAACGAATAAGAAAACAAATAGTATATATCCTTTTTTCATGGCCTTAGATTTGCCTCTAAGTTAAAAACCTTATTCAATCCATCGACATCGTTCTAAATAAATTAACTGACATTTCTTTGAATAATTCAAAAACATAGGTGGAAGAACAACTTTATAGGGCATAGGATCGAAGCTCTTCCTCTGCCAGACCTGAATGAAAACCAATTTTTACACGATCCTTGATATCCGGTGCTTCATTTAACTGCTGTAAGGCATCAAAAATCAATATGATCTCCTCCGAATTTCTTTCAATTTTAGATTCCAGAAAATCGATTTTTGAAGAGAGTTCCTCGTGCACACTCAGGATTTCTCTCAGGCGAACATATACCCTCATAATTCTTATGTTGACCTCTATAGCAACTTTGCTATTCAGCACGCTCGAGAGCATGAGAACGCCATGTTCAGTAAAGACATAAGGTAAATACCGTCTTCCTCCTTTTGAAGAAATTTCATCCGATCCCGCATTTTTGACGAGGGACCGCGGACTTCCGGATGCTACAGGAATCATTGAGGTCGCATTTTGCGACCTCAATGATTCTACCTCATCTTCAGTCAGTTGGAACATGAAATCGGCAGGAAACCGATAAGGATTTCGCTTTACCTGTTCATTCAACCTTTTCGTTGGAATACCATATAAGGTAGCCAGATCCTGGTCCAACATGACCTTGCATCCGCGAATAATATAAATGCTGCGGATCAGTTCGTTTTCTTCAACTTGTCTATTTTCCATACTGATTTTCATTTAACTTTTCTTTGCCAGCACAGCCGCCTTTTTAATCACCCTTGTATCTCCATCAATATGGAACATCTCGAGAACTACCACATATATACCCGCACCCTGCAGTCCTCCCTGATCTGAAAGTCCATCCCAAATCCAAAACCCTTCACCACCTATAAGTTCCTGCTGTGTGAGCTTACGTACAGGAATTCCAAATTCGTTATAGATAGAAAGTGCCACCATGTAGCCGGGTCGTGATGGTTTACAGGAGATGCCCAGTACATCATGATAACCGTCGTTATCGGGTGAGAATAACTCAGG
Source organism: Bacteroidota bacterium (assembly GCA_016713925.1). Taxonomy (NCBI): domain Bacteria; kingdom Pseudomonadati; phylum Bacteroidota; species Bacteroidota bacterium. The sequence goes on along the minus strand of JADJOH010000008.1, from coordinate 979,919 downwards.
TGCGAGATTGAGCCATTGCTCGTCCAACTTTTTTGGATCATAATATTGTGAATTGAGGGCACAAGGGCTTGCAAACCCGAGATTTTCTGCCGCACTATGCCAATTGCTACTATCATTTACCGCACCCAAAAGAGAGATACGCTCCAGAGAAACCCCCTCGGGATCACTTAAAAGCTTGAAATGAAAATCATCCTTATAATGAAAACGTTCCAGCTCACTGAATGAAGAATTCAGCAAGACGACAATGCCTTCATCATCATTGAATGAAGGAAGACTACTTTCAATTAATTGCCTGATATCCCCTATTGAATAACGTTTAAGAAGATCCGAATTATCTGAAGTCGTCGCAGCAAAATCTCCAGGTAAGAGCAAACGGGACTCCAATGAAAATGGCAGAATGTCATCCACAATCCCTGTAAGTGGGTCTGCGTGTGCAATTCTTAGTAGGGAAAGATCTACACTATGATCACCGATATTTTGGATCTCAACAAAATCACTACCATCATCAACCGGATTAAACAAAATTTCATTTATAATAATATCACCGGGTCGGATTGAATCAGGAATAGAGAACTGAAGTGAATTCCATCTCTTGATTATATTGCCTGCACAATCCTGAATGGACGGGTCAAAAGAAAGGGTATAGAAAACATCAGGTTGAAAAGGCATATTGAATTTTAAAGTAAAACACGATTGTTCTTCCAAGAAAAATATGGAAGAAGGTTCTCCTATACCATCAATTACATTATAGAGTTGAACATGGTTTGACGAAACACTATCTACGGCTTCACTAAAACAAACTTTCAAAGTAGTACTATCCTCAGGAAAAGCAAAGACCGGCCATGGAGCAATGGTATCACTGAAAAACCCTGCTTTTGAATTTACGCGACCAGGTGTTCCTCCTGAAGGATCATGACTAGCGGCCCAATTGTTTCTATCACTGCAGGGAAAATCCGCATCAATACGTTCCAGCGACCATCCCTTATCATCCCGCAATGGATCCTTGTACATCGAAACATCATATTGAATAATATCCAGAGTACTTCCATTCGCATCAATAATTTTCAATCGGTCGCCATCATTATTCAGCGTTGGAAATCCACTAACACCCTTCATTCCCGAATATCCGGCTGCATGAAAAAATGACACCACACTACTTTCAGTGTAAGCTCTATATTGGCCAGGGAAAATGGTATCCTGCGGCAGGTAGGCGTCAGTACTACCATCGCTGAGCTTATATCCTGATAGAAGTATTACCTTCTGACTTCTGTTATAAATTTCCAGATATTCATAGGGAGGTAATGTGGGAGCAGAAGTAGGATCAGACATAATTTCCGTAATGACCAGATCCGAAACGGCAGCAGGTGATGCAATGAACAATTGAATCGATTGGGTATCCGGACTTACATTTCCATGCGAATCCATTATACCATGAACATTCAATTGATAGATACCGTTTGAGGAAAAAGCCTGTGAAAACAACAGTAAAATTGTTTTTGAATTTGTTGAATCCACACGCACCGACATCGGCTGACTCCCCCCATCAATAATATAATGCTGAGTATTAACCGCTGAAACACTATCCGGTTCTTCGTCGAAAATGACAGAGATAAGAGAATCGCTGCCGATAGCTGCAGTAATGATTCGGGGCGGGATCGTATCGTATAAATAAGCCCCGGCGTACACATCATCCAGAAAAAACTTATCGGCATTGCTGGAGGTATAGATACATTTCCAGCCGGTATAAGGTCCGGGTTGAATACTATTCTCCAATCCACTACTCTGAAAATAGAATGCTTCCCCTCCGGCATAATCAACCCATAATTCCCATTGTCCCGACGGCAACCGCAGCACCCTTATCCGGATATCAAAAGGAGATGCGATCAGACTATCTGTTGCACGTGTGATGAGACTGATAGACGTTCCTATCTGCTTATATAAGGCTACTGCATCTGCCGAACCCGATTCACCGAATTGCAGAAAATATCCTGATAAGGGACTTTTCAGATCGTCAGAATCGGAACAGAGATAATAGCGAGCATAATTAAATCCGGAAGGAGCGAAATCGAGCCGGATCTTAAACCTCCATTCCATGGTATCCAGTACTTGTATACCGTCTGTTATAAGGAAGGACGAGTCGCTGCCGGTGCTGTTCAGTTTCAACACTTCATTCATCACCACAAAGGCTGCGGAATCTCCGGTCCACAACCTCCCATTGTTGAAATCCCCATCACTGAAGTCGTCTACCACCTGTGACATCACCGTACCCGGCAAGCACAAGCTCAACAAACTCAACATTATCCGGCAAGCGATCGATCCCTTCATTACTTTTGTTGCACAAAGGACGTATGGTGCCGGGGACCTAGTCGTATAATAAACGCTTATACCCGTTTACTAACGGCTACAGGATTTAATTCACTGAAAAACAATATCAATAATTAAACATGAAAGTTGCAGTTGTTGGAGCTACAGGACTGGTTGGCACCAGAATGATACAATTATTGGAACAAAGAAACTTTCCCGTGAAGACCTTTATTCCGGTGGCTTCTGAAAAATCTATTGGCCGAAAAGTAAGTTTCAAGGGAAAAGAATATGCGGTCTTGACACCGGCAGAGGCTGTTTCATTAAAAGCGGATCTGGCCCTTTTTTCTGCGGGCGGACAAACATCCATTGAATGGGCGCCGCTATTTGCCGCTGAAGGAACCACCGTCATCGACAATTCTTCAGCCTGGCGGATGGATCCCGGGAAAAAATTAATCGTTCCGGAAGTAAATGGACATGTATTGACTGCAAGTGATAAAATCATTGCGAATCCGAATTGTTCCACCATACAAATGGTACTTGTTCTTAAACCCCTTCATGACAGATATAAAATAAAAAGGGTAGTTGTATCTACTTATCAGTCTGTAAGCGGGACTGGAGCCAAAGCCATAGAACAGTTGATGGCCGAGCGAAACCAACAGCCTGCAAACAGGGTATATCCGCATCCGATAGATTTGAACATTTTGCCTCAGATCGATGTATTTCAGGATAACGGCTATACCAAGGAAGAAATGAAAATGGTAAAAGAGACCTGCAAGATTATGGGAGACGACAGCATCCGTGTAACGGCAACGGCTGTCCGCGTTCCGGTGATAGGAGGCCATTCAGAAAGTGTCAATATTGAATTTGAAAAAGATTTTGAACTGACATCACTCCGCCAATTGCTCAGCGACTCCCCCGGCATTATCGTTCAGGATGATCCTTCGAAGGCTTTTTACCCCATGCCCTTGTATGCTGAGGGAAATGATGAAGTTTTTGTGGGACGTATCCGCCGGGATGAAACGCAGGCCAACACGCTCAACTGCTGGATCGTTGCCGATAACCTGCGAAAAGGCGCCGCAACGAATGCGATTCAGATTGCAGAATTGTTGATTAAGAACAAGTTTATCGGTATGTCGCTACATACCCCGTAACGACAGGTCGCGACCTGTCGTTACCGGGTATATGTAACGACAGGTCGCGACCTGTCGTTACGGAGAAGTAGCGACAGGTCGCGACCTGTCACTACTTCCCCAGCAAGGCCACCGGATTCGACAATCCCGAATATTTAGTAAGGTCCATTCGAATGGATCCAACCAGGATTTCTGCCTTTGCTGAAACGGGGATCCTGTTTTTATCGTCAGACACCCATACGGTCATACCTTCTTTCTCTTTAAACACACGTCCTTCCAACAGGTAAGGCTTGAATACAATACAATTGAATGTGCCTGCCTTGGTTTTCACCTTTTCCTTACCGGTATATTTAATTACCATCGGGAATACTTCATCGTCGAGATAACAGTTAATCTGGAAGGTATCTCCGACCGCGGCATGTGTCAGATCAATAGTTCGTGCATAGTAGAAGGCAGAAATAAGATCCTGAACCTGTCCGGGAGTACTTATCGTTTTCTTCTCACTGGTAGCTGTAGATTTGAAATGATTGAAGCTGACATTTTGTTTTTTCGAATAGCCACCTTCTTCAATTCTGCGAATAAACAGCCAGGGAATCATGGCTTCCGCATCAATATAACTTTCATAATGATCGCGCACTTTGAAGAACCAATCAAATGCTCCCACTGATTTTCCGGTTCCAACGACGCGGTAACATTGACGTCCTCCTACGGTTTTTACAACAGGATCTACTTCTAATTTTGCTACTCCGGCATCAATAAATCCGTAGTGAATTCTATATTCTAATACTTCACTCGGACCAAATGCACGGTTTTCAACTTTGCGTAATGGTGTTTGCGCTACTGTAAAAAACGGCAGGGTAAGTGCGAGTAAAGTAGCGATGATGAGTTTTTTCATTCTTGTTTTGTGTTGTTTGGGTCACTATCATCTTGCAAATCCTGTTCCAAAGATCCCATGGCAGCTTCCGGATCAACAGTACCTTCGATGTGAAACGTTCCGGATTCATCTTCCTCGAAAGCGGCTGCTCCGGGTTCTTCATCCACCGGGACATCGATATGATCCATCAAATCTGCCGGTGTACCTATTTCATTATCAGCAATATGTAAGTCCTTGAGCTTCGGGAGATCCTTCACGGATTTCAGTCCGAAATGGTCCATAAAATTCTTACTTGTGGCATAAAGCAAGGGTTTTCCGGGTCCGTCACCTTTACCACTGATTATTATTAGTTCTTTCTCAAGCAGCTTTTGAATACTATAATCGCAGTTAACACCACGAATATGCTCTATCTCTGACTTAGAAAGAGGTTGTTTATAGGCGATTATGGCCAATGTTTCTAGCGCAGCAGTACTTAAACGACGTCTGGCTTTAATCTGTAACAGCGTATTGACGGCATGATGATATTCCTTTTTTGTCAGGAACTGGTAGCCATCTGCAATCTCAATCAGCTCAAAAGAGAAGTCTTCTGATAAATATTTCTCCTTTAATTCAGAAATGAGGCTATGAAACTGGTCTTTTTTCAATTCCCAGCCATAAACGGATTTCAGGCATGACAAAATTTCATCTCCGGTTATTGGTTGTTCGGAGGCGAAAATGAGTGCTTCTATATGTTGAAGTAAGAGTTGCATGGTTGACTAAATTCTATTTATTTATTTAAAACTAATAATTGACCTTATGAGGAGACCTGACAAAGGATGATTAGGTCACCACGTTTACTATCCTGCCGGGGACAACAATCACCTTTTTTGGCGTTCCCGAGATAAATTTACTCATTTCTTCTGAGCTTAGAACGCTTTTTTCTACCTCTTCCTTGTTCAACTGCAAAGAAAGATTGATTTTAAATTTCACTTTCCCATTGATCGAGACCGGATATTCAAACTCATTCTCCACCAAATACTCTTGTTTCCATTCGGGAAATGCCGCCAGGGTTACACTTTCTGCATGACCCAGCAACTGCCATAATTCCTCCGCAAAATGTGGTGCATAGGGGAAATAAGCACGACCAATGGTTCCAGTATCGCCCGCTTGTTGCATTTGAGATCGGTCAATTCATTCACACAAATCATAAAAGCGCTCACGGTGGTATTGAATGAAAAACGCTCCACATCTTCCTCCACCTTTTTGATGGTCTTATGCAGGATCTTCCATTCGGCAGCAGAAGGAGCTTCATCACTCAGCATGAAATTCCCTTCTTTACTGTGATACATCCTCCACCAGCGACGCAGGAAATTATGGACGCCGTTTATACCTTGCGTGCTCCAGGGCTTACTTTGCTCCAGCGGCCCCAGGAACATTTCATAAAGACGTAATGTGTCGGCACCGTATTCTTCGATGATGTCATCTTGTTTAAACTTATAGTTTCTTTCAAAATCCCCTTCCTTACATCATCTCGACTTATGACCATTTAATTTAGACTTTGCATCTTCTCAACCTCGGTGTAACCCAAACCTTTGCCTCTTTAAATTACCATTAAACACGCCACAATTGTTTTTGTCCCCAATTTAACCCCTAGGGAAATCCCCTATTTCGCTTGGGGGGGGGGGGGGGGTCGGCTTTCGCCCCCCCCCTTTTAAAGAATGCTTTCCATAATTACCATCAGGACACATCAATTCAATAAATAAAGATTTGCAGGCAATTACTTACTGTATCTCGTAATCCTTCAGTAGTATAATTTTAAACAAGCTAGATTTCAATAAACATGGTGATTCTTACCAAGGTCTCCAACAGCAATCATAAACCAAATTTCTTTTTTTTGATGCCATTTAGGACTCTGATTCTACAAACGCACTCACTCCCTGAATCATCCCCTGATTGATGAGCTTTTTTGCGGGTTCACCGAAAGGAATCAATCCCAGATCATGGAGGAACTTGGTCCAGAAGCGCACGTAGAGGAGATGACCGGTGGCATGTTCAGCGCCTCCGAGATAAAAATCTACTTGCTCCCAGTAATTGACGGCCTCTTTCGATACAAATTCACTTTTGTTATTGGCATCCATATAGCGCAAAAAATACCAGCTGGAGCCGGCCCAACCGGGCATGGTTGTACTTTCGTAATCATATTCTCCTTTGTACTTCCAGTCTATTGCTCTTGCCAGTGGGGGTTCTCCACTCTCCGTAGGCTGAAACTTATCGATCTCAGGCAATACCAATGGCAATTCCGAAGCATCTAACGTATGCGGTATACCGTCTTTGTAATAGACCGGAATGGGCTCACCCCAATACCGTTGGCGACCAAATGCTGCATCCCGGAGGCGATAATTCACCTGGCCTTGACCTATAGAAAGTCTTTCAATTTCAAGTATTGCTTCTTTGATGGCCTGTTTTACAGCTAATCCATTGAGAAATCCTGAATTGACCAGAATTCCCTCTTTGGGTGTATAGGCTTCCATGGAGATATCGCCGCCACTCACTACTTCCTTAACAGGCAAATCAAAATGTTTGGCGAAAAGAAAATCGCGCTGATCATGTCCGGGGACTGCCATTACGGCACCGGTACCATATCCTGCAAGCACATATTCTCCAATCCAAACCGGTATATGTTCACCAGTAAAAGGATGTAAAACATAGGCACCGGTAAACTGACCACTTACCTTCTTTACATCCGCTTGTCGTTCCCGCTCGGACTTATTGGTAGCATGTTTTACATATTCCTCCACTGCAGTTCGGTACTCCGGCAACGTTATCTTGTTGACGAGATCGTGCTCTGGAGCCAGGGTAACAAATGAAACGCCGAACACCGTATCAGGACGGGTGGTAAACACTTCCATCCACGCATCGTGATCCACCACCTTAAAACGAATGGATGTTCCTTCCGATTTTCCAATCCAGTTGCGTTGAGCTTCCTTCACTGACTCCGGCCAGTCCAGATTATCCAAATCCTGCAAAAGACGATTGGCGTAAGCGGTGATACGAAGGCTCCATTGCTTCATCATCTTTTTCTCTACCGGATAGCCTCCGCGTTCTGAGACACCATCTTTCACCTCATCGTTGGCCAATACAGTACCTAAAGCAGGACACCAGTTCACCCAGGCGTCGCTGAGGTAGGCCAGACGAAAATTCAGCAGAATGTCCGATTGTTCCTTTTCAGACATTTCCTTCCAGTCTGCAACAGAAAAGGAAGGGACATTCTTTTCGATATCTCCGGTGAGATATTGAGGTTGATTACAATTAAATCCTTCCGTTTCAAAAAGGCGAATGAGATTTTCAATGGGCTCAGCCTTTTCCGTCAAACAATTGAACCAGGAATGAAATAATTTTATGAAAATCCATTGTGTCCAGCGATAATACTCCGGTTCACAGGTTCGGATCTCTCTTGACCAGTCGTAGGAAAAACCAATTTTATCTAACTGTTCACGATACCGTTTGATATTTTGCTCTGTTGTAATTTTAGGATGCTGGCCGGTTTGAATAGCATATTGCTCGGCAGGAAGTCCGAAAGCATCGTAGCCCATCGGATGCAACACGTTAAAACCCTTAAGGCGTTTATAACGGGCCACAATATCAGAGGCAATATAACCTAAGGGGTGACCAACATGTAAGCCGGCACCTGAAGGATAAGGAAACATATCCAGCACATAATACTTCTTCTTGCCCGGCGTTTCAACAGTGCGATAAGTGCTATTTGCCCGCCAATAGCGTTGCCATTTATCTTCTATTTCCCGGAAATTATAATCCATAATACAGGTTTCAATGAGGGGGTACGAAGTTAGTAAAAAGAGGGGGTGAATAATTCTTATAAAAGTGCAGAATCACCCCACCCATAATTTTATACTTTTGCAGCAATCAATGACAGAGGAAAAAAAACTGGTTAGAAAAACCCAACAAGCTTCCCGCCTATCCACGGTGGTGAGTATCTCCTTGGTTCTCTTTTTATTAGGTGCTTTGGGAATTATGCTCTTACATGCCGATAAGCTCAGCACGTATGTCAAAGAAAATATTGAGGTCTCCCTGATCCTCAAGCCGGAAGCTGATAGTCTGGCCATCAATGATTTAATAACAAGGATTCAATCCAATAATTCTATAAAGAGCACCCGATTAATCACAAAAGACGAGGCTGCAGCGACATTAAAGAAGGATCTGGGAGAAGATTTTCTCAATTTTCTAGGGTACAACCCTTTGTATCCAACACTAGACGTCCGTTTAAAAGCGGAATATGCGAATGAAGAGAATATTGAAAGCTTTATTTCCTCTGTCAAAGCTCATCCGGTTGTAAAGGAAGTGCAGTATCAACCTTCGCTTGTAGAAAGCATCAACCGAAATCTGAAAACGATCACCTGGATCATGTTAACCTTTAGTGCTTTGTTAATCATTGTTTCTGTTGCGTTAATAAACAACACGATTAGAATTTCACTCTACGCGCGCAGACTCCTGATCAAAAGCATGCTGCTGGTAGGAGCCACAAAGAGTTTCATTCGTACCCCTTTTCTCACATTGAGCATCTGGAACGGGCTTATAGGCGGATTCGTTTCCATCTTCCTTTTATCCGGTCTGATGTATCTGGCCTTATTAAAAATACCTGAGCTCACCCTCATCCGCGATTACCGCCTGATGGGTATTGTAGCGATTGGATTAATACTAACAGGCGTATTTCTTTCGCTGATATGCACCTGGTTTGCCGTGAATAAATATCTTCGTTACCGAACAGAGAATCTATATTGATCCAAATATTTCAAAAAACCTGAGTGATAAAAAGCCCGCCGGTGCTAAAACTGCTGTATCAAAAGAGAATATCAACGAAGCCGCCTTTGCTTTCGGAAGGAAAATTACATTTTACTCTTCATCTCCATTGGACTATTGCTGATTGGCTATTTCCTCATGGCAGGAGGAAAGGCAGAAAATCCGAATGTATTCAATGAAGAGGTTTTTAGTTTCAGAAGAATAACCCTTGCACCTATTGTTGTCATGATGGGTTATGCACTTGCCATTTATGCCATTGTGAAAAAGGCGGACTAAACGCCATGACCACAATACAAGCTGTTATACTGGCCATTATTGAAGGTCTCACTGAATTTCTTCCGGTTTCATCCACCGGACATATGATTATTGCGTCTTCTATCATGGGGATTGCTGAAGAACCGTTTACCAAAACATTTACCGTATCTATTCAATTTGGAGCAATACTTTCCGTTGTTGCCTTGTACTACAAACGGTTTTTACAAAGTATAGCTTTTTACAAAAGACTATTTCTTGCATTCCTACCTGCTGCTGTTCTTGGTTTTTTGATGGATGATTTAATTGATATGCTTCTATCGAATGTATTGGTAGTGGCATTCACATTATTGGCAGGAGGGGTTTTGCTTATTTTCATCGATGACTGGATAAAAGGCGGCACCGGAAATTCTGCGCAACAGGTAACTTACAATAAAGCCTTTAAAATCGGAATGTTTCAATGTATTGCGATGATACCGGGCATTTCCAGATCTGCAGCTACTATCATCGGAGGACTCTATTGCAAACTTGACCGAAAAACCGCTGCTGAGTTTTCATTCTTTCTTGCTGTCCCTACGATGTTCGCTGCAACCATTTTCAAAGTATATAAATTTTCAAAAGAAGGTCTTGGGGTATCAGATGAACAGATCAATTTGCTTATCATAGGAAACATTGTAGGATTTATTGTAGCCGCAATCGCCATCCGGTCATTTATCACCTTCCTCACACAGCATGGATTTATGTTCTTTGGATACTATCGTATTATTGTTGGTGTAGGAATTATCGTTTTATACATCATGGGTGTTGATCTGAAGCTGGTTTAAGACAATGAATCAACCCGGTCCTGAAGGAATTGTTTTGTTAATGAATAAGCCACTCGAATGGACTTCTTTTGATGTAGTGAAAAAAGTAAAGTGGATCATAAAAGCTAAAAAAGCAGGGCATGCGGGCACTCTTGATCCACTCGCCACCGGACTTTTAATCATTTGTACGGAGAAGAAAACCAAAACTATTAGTGAAATTCAGGATGCAGAGAAGGAATATACAGGCACATTTTACATCGGAGCAACCACTCCGTCTTTCGACCTTGAAACTGAACGCGACCGGGAATTTCCAATTGAACATCTGAAAGAGGAAAATGTGAGACAAGCCTTTTTGAAGTTTACCGGTGATATCGATCAGATTCCACCCATGCATTCTGCTATTAAAACCGGGGGACAGCGGGCCTATAAAATTGCAAGAAGAGGTGATCATGTTGAATTAAAATCGCGTCGGCTTTTTATTAAAGAATTTGAGTTAACCCGTTGCGAACTTCCGGAGGTTGATTTTAGGATTGTATGCAGTAAAGGAACTTATATCAGAGCTTTAGCCAGAGATATTGGTGAAACACTTGGCGTTGGAGCGCATTTATCTTCACTTTGCAGAACCCGCATAGGACCTTATTTTCTTACAGATGCCTTCACCATCGCAGATCTGGAAGCCAAGTATCCTAAAAACAAATCTTTAGAAAACCTGACGGCTACTCAAAATACTGAAAACCAATAGATTAAATTCAATTAAAGTTTTTACTTGCTGATTTACAGCACATTACCATTGGCACTTTAACGTTCAGGCCTTTAAAAAGCGTATCTTCGCATCCCGAAATAACGGAACCTTACATTAATTCTAACTATGTTAAAGATGATTTTTCATTATCAACTTTAACTTAATACCACCGGCCCGTAAGCTATGAAGTTATCTAAATTCAAATTCGGTTTCAATGAGAAACTGCTTGCCACACATCCTGCTGCTAATCGCGATGAATCAAGGTTAATGGTGATTCACCGTACGACCGGAAAAATCGAACATAAAACCTTTCGTGATATTCTGGGATATTTTGATGATGGCGATGTTCTTGTTTTAAATAACACCAAAGTTTTCCCTGCTCGATTTATATGGAAACAAAGAAAAGACCGGAGCTAAAATTGAAGTTTTCCTTCTCCGGGAATTAAATCCTGACAGCAAGTTATGGGATGTACTTGTTGATCCTGCACGCAAAATCCGTATTGGAAATAAATTGTATTTTGGAGATGATGATATGCTCGTAGCAGAAGTAATTGACAATACTACGTCTCGTGGCCGAACATTAAGATTCCTATTCGACGGCAACTCAGATGAGTTCAGAAATGTTATTGAGCAATTGGGTCATACCCCACTCCCCAAATACATTAAGCGTAAAGCAGAACCTGCCGATAAAGAGAGATACCAAACAGTTTTCGCGAAAAACGAAGGTGCGGTAGCTGCTCCAACTGCGGGACTACACTTTAGTCGTGAATTATTAAAACGACTTGAGCTTAAAGGCGTTAATCTTGCTGAAGTCACTTTACATGTTGGTCTTGGCACATTCCGTCCGGTTGAGGTAGAAGATCTCACCAAGCATAAGATGGATTCCGAGCAATTTTCAGTGGATCAAAAAGCGGTGGATATTGTCAACAAAGCGAAAGCTGCTAAAAAGAATATTTGTGCAGTAGGAACAACGGCCATGAGAGCTATGGAAACCTCTGTGAGTACGATGGGAGAATTAAAACCCAACTCCGGATGGACCAATAAATTTATTTTCCCTCCGTATGATTTCAGTATTGCCAATATGATGATCACCAATTTTCATATGCCGGAGTCTACGCTGCTGATGATGACCACTGCATTTGGCGGATATGATTTAATCATGGAAGCTTATAAAGTGGCCCAAAAGGAAAAATATCGTTTCTTCAGTTATGGTGATGCCATGCTGATTCTGGATTAATGAGAAGGTTTGCCCTACTTGTGGCCGGTGGGCAGGGTACCCGTATGCAGGGAACCCTACCCAAACAGTTTTTACCTCTTGCCGGCGAACCCATTCTTGCACATACCCTTCGCCGTTTTAATCAGGACGACATTGAAATTTTTCTTGTTATGCATGCTGACTATCTCTCCTATTGGGAAGAGACTTGTGAAAACCTTGAAAATATTCCCCGTCATACTTTAGTGCCCGGAGGAAAGACAAGAGCACAATCTGTAGCTGCCGGACTCGCAAAACTGCCGGATGAAGGATGGGTTGCTGTTCACGATGCCGTTCGTCCTTTATGCTCAAGTGAACTTATTTTTAGATTATACAATGCTGCAGCAAAAGAGGGTTCCGCCGTTCCGGTGATCACTTGCAGAGATACGTTAAGACTTCTGACTCCGGATGGTAGTAAAACTGTCCCCAGAGAGCATTACAGATCGGTTCAAACACCGCAGGTTTTTGATATTGAAAAATTAAAAAATGCATTCAAACTTCCCGATTTCGAACACTTTACGGATGAAGCTTCCCTTTTTGAAGCCGCAGGACACAAAGTTCATCTTGAAGCCGGGGAGGAGAGTAACATTAAAATTACATTTCCATCGGATTTGATAGTGGCAGAGGCTGTTCTAAAGGAAATCTGACGTAAAAACTGAGATGATTGGTCATAAATTTGACCACTTTTGGCCCATCCTTTATTATTTTTGTTAAAAGGGGAGAGAATCTGAATGGAATGAGGAGACCAGAGGATGAAACACTGCGCCGGAATGTTCGTACAATAAAATTAACATGGAATTGTTTATAGTCAGGAGATAGGAGACAGAATGAAGTCCCCGAAAAAACTATCATTGCATAGCATGAGATTGCAGAAGAAAGGAAATCGAAAAGCTTCACTTAACAAATACGTTGTTATGTTCTGCTGTGGATTTCTACTTTCAGGCTTTACAAGTTCTGCAAACGGTCCGGATACATTACCTCATATTCCGACATTTTCATTTCCACTGGATACCATTACAGGCCTGGTTGCTAACGAAAGGGAAATCCGTGCGGGTTTATTGTACGATGTGGAACGGGGTAAAGTAGTTTGGGAAAAAGATATGGATTATGCCTACCCTATCGCTTCCCTGACGAAAATGATGGTTTGTTTGTTGGCAATAGAAGATATTAATGCCGGAACGGTTTGTTTAGACGACCATATCACCGTTACCCGTACATATAGGAAAAAAATCCGCCGAAGAAGATATACTACATACACCGTTGAGGAGCGATATACCCTTGATGATTTATTGAAGATGGCTCTTGTTGCTTCTCACAATGAGAGTACTGTATGGATAGCCAAACATTGTTCCGGTGATTTACAAACTTTCGTAGAAAGAATGAACCGTCGGTCAATGGAATTGGGAATGACAAAAACCCAATATTCGAATCCTTCCGGTTTGCCTGCGATTATTCGTGAATTGGATAATAGCAGTTCCCCCAGAGACCAACTTATCTTATCACTTGAACTTTTGAAACATCCTAAATTGGTTGATATATCCTCTATCCCCTACGCTAATATTTACAATGGGAAAGGAAATATTAACTTCCGAAACCATAATGGACTCGTAATCACTTATGGATTAGAAGTAGATGGACTTAAAACGGGTTACACCAAAGCGGCCGGTTTTTGTTTAGCGGCTACTGCTAAAAGGGGAGAACATCGTTTGATCAGTATTGTATTTGGTTGCAAGAGTCCATGGATTCGAAATGGAATAGTGGCCTCTATGATGAACACTTATTACGAATCCATTAAACTTGGGCGACTGGGTGAAAGCGTACCGGATACCCAGATAGCCAGGGCTTTTCTAGATAGTGTTAATCAGGGTATCGCACGCATAGAACCGAATATAGAACAAAAAATTCCGGAGAACAGTAGTGATGAAAATTACGCTTACACCTATAAAACGGTTACTCAAAAAATAAAGAAGCCACATACCGTGCGTAGTGGTGAAAGTCTCGGGAAGATTGCCGAACGCTACAATGTAAGTGTAAATGAACTGAAGAAATGGAACGGTTTACGTGGTACTGTTATTCGCAAAGGGCAGAGAATTTATGTGTACTCCACAGTAAAAAAACGAATTCCCATTAAGCTTGTTGTTGACCCGGAAGAATCCATTGCAGATATGCAACCTTCGCAAGACACCACGGATGAGTGTGAAACTGAAACGCAAAGTGATCATACATCGCATAAAGATGTAAAGGTAAAAACCGATACGGTCAACAAAAAAGATCATGAAATAAAAAAGGTCACTTCGGAAACACAAACTCCACTGCCTAAATCAAAATTCATCTACCATACCGTGCAGCCCGGTGACACCCTTTGGAATATCGCACAACGGTACCAGTCTGACATTAACAAGATCAAAAAACTAAACAATATCAACAACAGTAAAAATCTTCGAAGCGGCACCCGCATAAAAGTCCCGCTGAATGGAGGTTGAGTTGCTTCACTTACACTAATGTCTTCCCAAAAATGAAAATATTTAAATCCACCTTCATTGCATTTACCATTTTTCTACCTTTTCTTGCCTCATCACAAGAAGTCAATCAGGCACCTAAGCTGCCCATGGATGAAAAGGGTGAGAAAATTAATTATACCGGAGTTATTGAAGTGAAGGGCACTACTCCTGGAACTCTTTACGAACGCGCATTGCTATGGGCAAATACTTTTTACAAAAACCCAACGGATGTTATAAGAGAAAAGGATTCTACAGCCGGAAAAATGGTTTGTAAAGCGCGATTCAAAGTAATGAATCCTGCCGACAAAAAAGGATTAGCTACTGATGCCGGCAACGTGATGTATACCCTCACCTTGCAATTTAAGGAAGGGCGTTACCGTTACGAACTCACGGATTTTAACTGGAAACAGCAGTCGTATTACGCTTGTGAGCGATGGATGGATAAAACCAAAGCTTCCTATGAACCGAAGTTTGACTATTATTTGCAACAGGTGAACAGCACTGCCGTTGAGGTATTAAAGAGTCTTGAGAAAAGTATTTCCACAGCACCTTCTGCAAAAACTGACGATTGGTAATCAGGCTACTCTTTTACAAGTGACCTGTTCATGCAAAACAAGTTCATCGTGATTCAGTCCATGCAAACTTACTAACCCGGGATTCATTCCGGGTTTTATTTTTCCAAAGCGATTGGCAACCCCAAGAAACTCTGCACCGTTTAGCGTGGACCATTTCACCAACGTTGCAAAGGGAACCATTGGGAAATTCTTACTGATTATTTTAAGTTCGTTTAGCACTGATAGCTTTTGATTAGACGCCAGACTATCTGTGCCAATGGTAACATGCGCATCATTTCTAAAAAGTGCTTCAACGGGTGGAAGATCTCCTGTAATGAACAAATTCGCGGAAGGACAAAGGCACCAAGATAATTTAGGTCTTCGCTTCAAGGCTGCAACAATTTCTTCCTCTGCTGTATAAGTATTGTGCACCAATTGTAACCGGTTGGCACGCGGAATCAAGGGTAGAATCTGACGCAAAGGGCGAACATCACCAAAAGGAATAAAATCGGTAGTAGAAATACCCGCCGACGCGAAAAATTCGGCTAAGGGTCCTGACTTATCTTTACAGAAGAGTATCTCATCTTCTGATTCCTGCATATGTATTGTCAATGGATCAATGGGATGAACCACTCTGGAAATCTCTTTAAATAAATCCTGAACCATCGAATAAGGTGCATGCGGTGAAAGGCTGGAGGAAAGATGAGCAGCACCTCTAAATTCATTTACCATCGAAATCCCATTTAACACCATCTCCTCCACCTTCGTATTTTCTAAACCAAAAAGTTCAATAAAGGTATGGTAATACAACTTGCTATTCTTCTTTATTCCTGCTGATGAAGTAAAATTTGAAATATCACCTACGGCGACGATACCTTCTTCCATCATGGATTGGTCAGCGAGTTGCATAGCCTCCTGTTGCACCGCATCTGAAAAGAGAAAACGTTGTGAAAGCAACTGACGAATAAATCCTGTCATCCCATTTTCTCTTTCGCGGATAAGGCCCTTTAGATGTGAAAGTTCGAGATGGCAATGCGCATTAATAAATGCCGGAATAATTACATCCCGATAATCATTCTTATTGTTTGCACCACCGGAACCAATTTCCACAATGACACCTTCATCTGTTAACGTCAAATCCGCATTTACAACAGGAGGTCCATCATTGGTAAAAAGTAAAGATGCATGTAATAATTTCATCCTTCAAAATTATACAAATAAAGACTTGTATAAGTGCTAAGCGCCTTTATCTGATTTAAAATTCAGAAATAATAAAATTCGGGTCGAAAGGCTTATGATTTTATACGAAAGCCAATTCTTAATCTTTTCAAAGAAAGTTCCGGAAGCTATAAATTCATCCTGGAGGATTTCATTACATTTTTCAAACATTAATTTCTTCAATTCTGTTGCTACGCCTGATGCAAAATTATTATCCAGCACTTCCATATTCATTTCTATGCTCAGGAATTCGCTAAGATGATTCAGATTATGAGAGCCTACACTCACCCACTTGTTATCAACCACACATACCTTAGCATGGAGTACTGACTCACGGTATTCAAAAATGCGTACTTTATTCAGGAGCAGCCTTCCATAGAGGAACTTCATTGCTGATTTCATAAAGGGCACGTCACTATACTTACTCAACACGATGTAAATATCTCTATTTCTACTAGCAGAGCGTAACAAAATCTTCAGTAATCTTCTGGATGGAGTAAAGTAACTGGCTACAATGATAATTTCCTTTTGAGCATTTTTCAACTCCTTCTTATAGCCTGCTGAAATTTCATTCATTCTCCGAAACCAATCGTTAATGGAAATGCGAACTTTCATTCCGGCTTCACCTGCTGAACTTAGTTTTAATTTCTTAAAGACACCGGATTGTTTTTGATAAAAGCGACGGCTAAAAATTCGTTCACAGACACCAGTGATCTCCTGACATACCGGCCCCTCCACCAGCAATCCATAGTCGAGCCAGGCAGGTTCATTTTCAGACCCCTGTATTTATCAGCGATATTAATTCCTGAGACTAAAGCACGTTTACTATCCGCTACACAAACTTTATGATGCAATCTCCGGCCAGCCTGAAATATTCCGGGGAAAGGTAAGGGTGAAAAAAAACGAAAGTGAATACTGTATTTTCTCATCTCGTCTTTAAAATCACTTCCCAGATTCATCGAGCCAAATCCATCTGCCACCAGGTAGACCTTAACTCCTCTTTTTGCTGATTCGCGCAAGGCATCAATAACAACGGCACCGGTATCATCGTAATCAAGGATATACACCTGTAAATGCAATTCGGTTTTAGCAGATTCAATAAGCTCGAGAAGGGTGTTAAAATATTCCTCTCCTCCATGAATGAGTCTTACGGTATGACCTTCGATAAATTCTTTTCCCGGCAAAATAGATGTATTTAGACAAATGTAGAAAATCTATCCCTGAAAACTAAAGAAATTCAGGCATCCATTTTTCAGAAAATGACTTACTCATGGAAATAAACGCGCTTGACTCTTTCTGAAATGCCTGTCAGCACTTCATAAGGGATTGTATTTGTTTGTCCGGCGATATCCAGGATAGAAAGTTCCTGACCAAAAACAACCACCTCAGTTCCCTCACGGGCAGGGATACCCGAAATATCGAGCATTGTCATATCCATACAAACGCTTCCAATGACAGGTACATATTGACCAAGTACGAGCATTCGCCCGACACCATTACTCAACCTTCGACTTAATCCATCTGCATAACCAATACCGACAGTAGCAATGGTCATGTCCTTCAAAGCGACGCCTTTCCTGCTGTAACCGATCGTTTCACCGGCTTTCACCTGTTTAATCTGAGAAATAGTAGTTTTAAGAGTTGCTACCATTTGCAACTGACGTTGTTCATGAACTGTGGCGGCAATACCATGTAATCCTATGCCCAACCGTACCATATCAAACTGCGCCTCCGGAAAGCGAAGGATACCCGAAGAATTAAGGATATGACGCAACACGGGATAATTAAAATGTGAAATCAGCGACTCACTCATTTTTTTAAACAAGTCAATTTGATTTCTGGTAAATACGTCATGTTCCTGCTCATCACTGGCAACCAAATGAGAAAACACGGAGGCAATGCGAATCAGTTTGTTATTTTTCAACCGAACAATCAATTCATTCAGTTCACTTTCTTCAAATCCCAGGCGTTTCATACCGGTATCAAATTCAAGATGCACAGGAAATCTACCGGCACCCGGATCTACGCCACGGCGGCGGAGTGCTTCTGTAAAATGATTCAGTACTCTGAAACTATAAATTTCCGGTTCCAGCTTATAACTTATCATGGCATCGAAGCTTTGCTCTTCCGGATTCATCACCATGATCGGTAAAGTAATTCCTGATTTACGCAACTCCACTCCCTCATCAGCGTAAGCTACAGCGAGGTAATCTGCTCTGTGAAACTGCAAAACATTGGCAATTTCAAAACTACCGCTGCCGTACGAAAAAGCTTTTACCATCACCATCAGCTTTGTTTCCGGTTTCAGGCGAGATTTAAAAAGATTCAGATTATGAATGATGGCATTGAGGTTTATTTCGAGTATTGTTTCATGCGCATTTTGTTGCAATGCCCGGGAAATTCTTTCAAAACCAAAGGAACGTGCCCCTTTAATTAAAATGGTTTCATTGTTGAATGCCCCATAGTTTAACTCTGCCAGGAAATCGTCGGTATCTTTATAGAACTGCTTTTCCAGATTAAAAAACTCCTGCTGTCGTTGTATTGCTCCTCCTATTCCAATGAGGCGCGTCACATCTTTCTGTTGCAACAAATCTGCGACCTGTCTGTAAAGAAATTTTTCATCCTTACCACTCTGTAAAATATCACTTAGAATAATTGTTTTCTTCCGGTGTTGCTTTTGCTGATTCATGAAATCGAGTGCAATGGTCAATGAACCAAGATCCGAGTTATAGGAATCATTTATAACAGAGCAATTATTAATTCCCTCTTTCATTTCCAGTCGCATTGCTACCGGGCTAAGCAATTCCATTCTTTCGGTAATCACATCGGGCGCTACTTCCAGGAAGAGCATTAAGGACCAGCAATGGATGGCATTTTCTATGGAAGCATCATCGGTAAAGGGGATTCTGATACTGATAAACTCATTCCTGAAAATCCCCTGAACTTCTGTCTCGTGCTCCTTTCTGTTTACGCGACCTATCTGAAGATCAGCACGACTCCTTCTGGACCAGGTAAAGACAGAAACGGAAGGTTCCAGTATACCATCATTCAAAACGGCATCGTGTATACCGGCATAATCACGACAGTAAATTAATTTGCTTACCTGTTTAAAAAGTTTTAACTTCTCTCTGATCTTCAATTGCAGATCAGAAAAATTCTCATCGTGGGCCGTCCCTATATTGGTAAAAACACCAATTGTTGGATGAATAATTTTCTCAAGGAGACTCATCTCCCCTTCCTTTGAAATACCGGCTTCAAAAATGCAGAGATTATTTTCAGCAGTAATTTGCCAAACACTGAGCGGAACACCGACCTGAGAATTATAACTCTTAGGGCTCCTCACTATATTAAAATCCTCCCGGAGCAATTGATACAACCATTCCTTCACAATGGTTTTTCCATTGCTGCCTGTTATACCTATCACCGGAACCTGAAATTGTTTCCGGTACCAGGCAGTAAGTTCCTGCATGGCTTCCAATGCATCTTTTACAATAAGATAATTGGCTTCAACACCGGGGAGAATTGATTCTTTACGGGTAATAACAAATGAGCGGACACCGGCGCCGTATAAATCAGCGATAAATTCATGCCCATCATGCCGATCACCGTTTATAGCGAAGAAAAGACTCTGATCAGCGCTTACTACTTTACGACTATCGGTAATTAGCTGTGTAATTCCGGGGTGGGCCGGTAATTGAAGGACAGCTTCCGCATGCATAACAGCGGCAATCTCATCCAACTGAAATAAACGATGCGACATTCTTATGAACTAAGCAATTTGGTTCTCCATGGCGATGTTTTTTTGTTCTCTAACAAAGCACGATCTGCACAACGGAAGATAACTTTCTTTTTCCCCCAGAAGGATCAATGAAGAATCTTTCACATGGCGGTGAGAATGAGTAGCAAGGTCACCGCAAGAGATACAAATAGCATGTACTTTAGAAACATAATCAGCTATTGCTAAAAGCTGAGGCATTGGTCCGAAAGGTTTTCCCAAATAATCCATATCCAGTCCGGCAACAATAACACGTGTCCCGCTGTTGGCGAGTGTTTCACAAACATAGGGCAGTTGATCATCAAAAAACTGAGCCTCGTCAATCCCGATCACATCCACTTCATGCCCTAAGAGAAGAATATTGGAAGAAGCAGGCACCGGAGTACTTTGAATCGCATTGGCATCATGAGAAACAATATTTACTTCATCGTAACGCAATTCAATAGAGGGTTTAAAAATCTCTACTTGCTGACGGGCAATTTTTGCTCTTTTCAGCCGACGTATCAGTTCTTCCGTTTTTCCGGAAAACATACAGCCGGCAATTACTTCAATCCAACCTCTTTTGGGCAGATCGCGTTTGGTTTGTTCAAGAAACATTCTTCAGTATATCGGCAACTAATTTAAAGCTTGTAGCCATCATGTCCGGCAAATTGTTAATAACCTCTTCAATTCAGTTGAAAAAAGAAAGGGCCATCGAAAATTCCGACAGCCCTTTGCTAAAACAACTTATAACTAATCAATTAATAATCTGTTCACTTGAAACTGATCGCCTTGTCTGACCACCACCTGATAGAGACCCGCCTTGCATTTTGATAAGTCCAAACCAACATTCTGCAGACCTGCATTCAAATTCGTGCTAAACTGGTGGACCGTTTTACCATTCAGATCGATGATACTGACTATTGCTTCTTCAGTTTGTTCTGTATGCAGGATCATTGTTGCGAAATCACGGGCAGGATTCGGGAAAACGCCAAAAGACTTCACCGCCGAAGTTTCAAACAAACCGGTAGTCGTTGCAGGTCCTTTGTTGAAGTAGAAAATTCCTGTACTGGATCCATCAAAACCGGTGAAGACCATTTTCCGTACTTCCCTGACGATCGGTCACAAAATACACAAGTGAATCCGAGATCATCCATGTGCTGGAATTTAAATCAAACGCTTTCCAGTCATAACCTATAGTATTGATAGCCTCATTAAATGTATAACCCACTGCACCGGAGATGGCCGTGTCAACGGGAAAGGCCTTCGCTACAAAAACACTATCGTTACTCAGGACTCCTGTAACTTTATATGTAACCGGAGATACCGCCATATATTGGCAAAAAGTCAGGTCCCAGGTATTGTATACCGGCTCACGATCAATAGAGACATTATTTACCAACGAATAATAGCCAAAATATTTTCCGGTAAAGTTCGATTTGGCAAGGCTTGAAGTAATTTCATTTGTTCCGTCGAGATTGGCCCATTTAAAATTATAAACACCTCCACTGAGTGAAATGATCATTAATTTACGATAATCCGCTGCACCGATCTTAATAAAATAGATGGAGTCTCCCGTTACAATGTGCGAGAAGGGATCATACGTACCCCAACCCAGATCAAAATCATTTGCCGTATCGTTGGTAATATTGAACGCACCATAGTCCCAACTGGTATCTGAATTGAGTAATTCATAGGCAGGATTGCTCACGATGCCCGTTGTATCTGCATAGGACATTGCTGACCATTGCGACACATCCTTATTTGCTTTCCAGAGGCGAACATTGTTTTTTGAGTTGATAAGAACAGAGGCAGGAAATCCTCTGATCTGAAAGGCCACATCCCAATCGGTATTGGACACATTACTCAACTCACCATTTCCCATACTATAGAAAACCTGATTGGTATATCCTTGCTGTATAGACACTAGATCTGACACCACCTGGGCTTTACTCTGAATGGACCCTATTAGGAGTGTAATAATTAAGATAGTTGTTTTAAATATTTTCATTGTGCTATTTGTTATATGCGTTGGTATTCAAGAGTTATTGTTCCTTTATTTCCACTCCCATCGTAGAAATCAATCATTCTCATTTTAAAATAGTATCCATTTTTATCTTTCAGGACAAAATAAAGATCAGGGGTTATAAAATAACGGCTGCTGTTAAAATCATAAGATTTCCAATCGAATCCAATCACATCCGCATTGGTCGTAAATGGCATTCCTGCAACAAGATCATATTTAAACTGATCAAATGGGACATAATTGGGCGTGGAGTCTTTCTTCATCACAGACCCGGAAACCTGATTCCAGATATTCAACACGGCGCCGGTTACCGGATAATAACGATACGGGCTGTTTAAGGGCTCATCGAAATACACGTGGGTATATTTTGTAAATACGAAATCCCAATCTTGCGATGGAGGAGCTTGTTGAACCACAGTACCATTATTCTCAAAGGAAAAATACATCAAAGAATACGCTGGATCTTTGGGTATATTCATCACCGTTACATTCGAATTGTCCAAATTTGAAAATCGGATTTCATAATGCACATCATCCGCCGCCATCACTTGTAACTTCCGAAAACGGCCGGCTCCACTATGATCCATTCTTCCCCGGTCAATGATAAATACATTACTTAAACCCGTCACATTCGCAGCGGACTGCACCCACCAGTTTCCGATGGCAGTACTATCAGCGTACAATTGTTCTGCATCCACACACCAATTGGCATTGGAGGAGTCTGCCAGAAAAAAGTCGGAGGTGGTTGTTTTAGAGGCAAACATATACTTAGCGCCATTGAGGTAAATATGAAATCCTTGAGTGGAAGCTTCAAAGGCCAGGTCATAGTTACGATAGGGCATCACATGAATTTTCCCTTTCGATAAACTCACGTAGACCTGATCATCATAGTTACTTCCCATGGGAGCAACCAGTTGCAAGACATCACCGGGAAGAGGCAATACGATCGCTTCATCTTCTTTCTGGCAGGAGACAGAAACAAGAGCAAGTAACACAAGAAGTAGTGTCAGCTGCTTCATTTAAATGTAATATTAAGTTTCACGTAATACGTTGTCCCCATTCCTACGGGCGATTGACCATCTCCGCCACCATTGTGTGCAGCACCTGTCATCACCGAACGCACATTGGTAACATCCAGTAAGTTTCTGGCACCGAGAGTCAATGCGATTCGATCCTTTAAAATTGGTTGCTGTAGTGATGCATCCATCATGCTAAATGATTCATTTGAAAAACGAGCCAATGCACCATCGGATTGCATCAGGAACACTGGTCTTTGACCGAAGTATTTCCAAAACACGGATAGTGTAGTTTTACTTTTTGAAATTTTATAATCAGCGGAGGCATTGACTTCGGGATACCAGGCCACTTCGGGTTGTTCCACATCTCCATCAAATGTTCCAAGGGTACCTGTGAAAGCGACACCACCCTGCACACTGAATTTATTATGGGAAAGTCGGGATTTAAGTTCAAATCCTCTGCTACTGAAGTTGTCCAGATTGACATAGGTATAAAGTGTACTGTTGGCATCAAACTGCACTAATGAAATTTTATTCTTTATTTCATTGTAAAAGAAACCGGGCTCAACAGAAAATACAAAATCAGCGATTGGCTTTTTGAATTCCACGGAAGCCATGGCCTGCTTAGATCGTTCAGCAATCAGGTCAGGATTACCCTGCACATTATGAATTCCATTATCTACGAAATACAAATGTTGTTCCTTCAACGATGGTGCACGATAGCCCATGCTGACTGAGGCTCTTGCCGTCATAAATTTCCCGGGAGCATACATCAGGCTGAAGGAAGGAATGATAGGTGCCGCAAATTGAGAATTATAAATTGCTCTGAAGGAAGGACGAAGTGTCAGTTTGTCGAAAAGCTTATAATCGAAACTGGAATAAAAAGCGATATCATACATGGCATGCTCACTATTGTCGATTTTTTTACCCTTACCTTGCTCATAATTAAAATCCAATCCTGACAACAGACTCCATTTTAAATTTTTTCCGGAAAGGGTATGATTTACTCTGGTAAAGAAGGCATTAAAAACTGTGGTATCATCATCCAGATTATCCGCAGTCAGTTGTTCAGAAAGGGCTACTAAATCTTTACGATACGTATTTTTTACATATTTATAATTGGAGTAAGCCCCGGTGAAGTTGAGTTGAGAAAAGTTGTTAAATTTTTTATCTGCTATCAACTGATGGCTCCAACGGGTTGTAGTATAGTACTGATCCGTGGCATAAGCGACATATGGAGTAACAGTAGGTTCAGATTTATTAATAATCTCTTCCGTAAAATAAGAAGAATTTAATGTCAATTTAAGACCCCCCAACCGTTGAGTTACTTTAAGGGAACCGAAATATTGCTCCCGCGGATTCCAAAGAAAGGATCTGCCACTTTCATCAACAGGATCCCAACCATCAAAATAATTTCTTCCGCCGTTCAAAGAAATGGCCGTTGATTTCAAGCCCAGGCTGGCGCTACCTTCAACATTGTACTGACCGGAACTTTCATAAAATGAACCACCTGAAAGAGACCAATTCTCTTTAGATGGTGTTTTGGTTATGAGATTAATCACTCCCCCCAATGCATCTGTCCCATATAAAACCGACATAGGACCTTTCACTACTTCCACACGCTCTATATTGCTCAGATTCAATTGTCCGAGATCAATATTTCCATTTTGACGTCCAATCACCGGCACACCATCAACAAGAATCTTAATATGTTCGCCACCAGTACCTTGCAAGGTTAAGCTACTCCCCAGTGCAGGATCAAACGAAATTCTCATATTCAGTTCCTGGGTCAATAAATCCTGAACCGTGACAGCCCCCCTTCTTTCGATATCTTCCCGACGAATCACCTGAACGGGCACCACTGCATTTTTTTGATATCCGGGCAAATGATTCCCGGTCACTGTCACTTCTCCCAATTGACTAGGCGCGGAAGTAAGCACTACTACAGCTATACCGGTTGCGGATGGAATAGTGTCTACCCGCTCCAAAAAACCCATCAGATTAATTCTTCGAAGAAGAGGAAAAGGGAGTCCAAGCACCCAGGCTTCTCCTTTAAAATTTGAAATGACTATAGCGGATTTTTCCGGTTGTGACAATGAGGAGAATTGAACGATAGCACCTTCCAACGGCTTTCGTTCTGTATTTGTCAACTTTACATTCTGAGCATTAGAAAAATACAAATTTCCCAGCAAGCAACAAATAATGATAAATGAAATCTTTCTCATATCCCGTTGGCAAAAGTACAGTGCTCATGCCTGTTGAATTGATCTGATTGAAGTGAGCAATGTCATAATAATACAAATCTGACAATTGAATGACATTTATAGCATCTTAGAAAAATCCAATTTAGTGCTGTGTTGTTCGATAAAAAATCCCAGGCATACAATTTTTAGCGACTGAAGCTAGTTTTAGTGTATGATGGAAATTCATTAGTAGTTTGTTAATTACTCTTTGCTGAAAAAAAGAGAAACGCAAAAAAATATTGCATTTTTGTAAATACGGAAACGCATGGATGCGTTATAATAATATAAACGAAACATATGTCTGAAAATAAGCAGGTTGAAAAAAAGAAATTCTTCAATTAATTAATGAACTCCAATTTCTGGTCAATCGCCTACCGGAGCACGGACATGAGTTTCCTTCTATTGAACAGGATATTATCAAAGAGACCCTGCGAAAAATCTATTTAAAATTTTTGACTATACCCGGAATGGATGACAGTGGTGTGAAGGCAGATAGCCAATCGGAAAAAGAAGCAATTCCGGTAATTGAAAATTCAATTAAAAGTTCGATAGCTGCACAAAACAGCCTGATCTCCCAAATTCAATCGGTGATGACGGGAAATCAATTTTCACAACATGAACCTTCCAGGGAAATAATTTCATCGACAACTAGTAAGCTGACAAATACGGAAACATTGGATGAAACCAAAGAAACGAATGAAAACCATTTTAACTCTAAAGTTGAAATTCCGGTTCATATAATAGAGTCATCAACCAACGACCATCCTGAAGTTATTCAACAGGAAAGCAAGGCTATTGAGCACAAGACCATCGAAGAACGCATTCAGCAATTAAGAGCTGCGGCTTTGTATGATGAGCCCTCCACTATTGCGAATAAATATGCCGCCACAGAAACCATTGGTGATAAGATCACCCGTGCAAGAACAGAGAAAAGTTTGGGTGAAAAATTACAACATCAACCTTTAGGAGATTTAAAACAATCTATTGGTATCAACGAACGATTTTCATTTATCAATGAACTTTTTCAAGGCAATCAGCAGTTCTACCACCAATGTATTGATCAGTTGAATAGCATGTTGGAGTATAAAGAAGCGGAAAAAATGATTTCTGAAACACTTGCAGTAAAGTTTCAATGGGAGAAAGATTCTTCCCGATACCGTCAGTTTGAAGAGTTGATCAAAAGAAGATTTAACGCATGAGATTTTTCCCGGGGCTGATTTTCTTTTTATTCACTTCTACTCCTTATTCACTCCTTTGTGCACAGGATAGTTTATATGCCCGTGAAGTCATTCACGAACTCACTTCGGAAAAATACCACGGAAGAGGTTATGTAAAAAATGGCGACCGAAATGCTGCAAAATATATTTCCGGTCAATTCAAAAAAGCAGGGCTTCAACCACTAAATTCAAAAAGTTACTTTCAGAATTTTTCATTTCCGGTAAATACTTTTCCGGGGTGTATGGATGTTTCAATAAATAACCAAGCTTTAATTCCGGGACAGGATTTTATTGTTGATCCGGGAACATCAACCTGCAAGGGTACTTATCCCGTTAAAAGAATTACAAAGAGTCCGTGGTTATATCCTGCAGATGAATTGAAAGGAAAATGGCTGCTGATTGATACCAGCATTGCCGGAAATGAAATTACACACGAAGATTGCAGAAAGCTTACGGAAACACCTTCAGGAGGAGAAGGAATAATTTTTCTGACATCAAAAAAATTAACGTGGTCCGTCAGTCAGGATATAAATACTGTTCCTTTGATTATCGTTTTGAAATCCAGTTTGCAAAAAGATGTAAATACTATACAGGTTAACATTTGTTCAAAGCATCTTTCCTCTTACAAAACAGCCAATGTCATTGGTATGATCGAAGGAAACAAGCAAAAAGATTCTTTGATTTTTTTAACAGCGCATTACGATCATTTGGGGAGGATGGGATCAACCGCTTATTTTCCCGGTGCCAATGATAATTCATCAGGAATTGCGATGTTATTGAATCTGGCCCGGCATTTTTCACAGGAAAAAAATCAACAGCCCTACACGTTGGTATTTGTAGCATTTGCCGGAGAGGAAGCCGGTCTTGTCGGCTCTAAATATTATACTGAGAATCCTGTTCTTCCGTTGAGCAACATACGGTTCCTGCTTAATCTGGATTTAATGGGTACCGGCGATGAAGGCATGATGGTGGTTAATGCTACTGAATTCCCATCCTCCTTTAAGACATTGGATTCCATTAATACTATTCACGGTTATCTTCCAAAACTCGGACAAAGAGGCAAGGCCGCCAACAGTGATCATTACTGGTTTACAGAAGCTGGTGTTCCGGGATTTTTCTGTTATACCTTAGGAGGAGTCACGTTCTATCATGATATTTACGACAGAGCGGAAACTCTTCCATTAACGAAATTCAAAGAGGTCTTCCTGCTTTTTGACGCATTTCTACGAACTCTATAAAAGAAGAATGTTTTAGAAACGTTAATCGTTTTCGGCTATACGCAACTGATAGCGTTGATCATCACACCATACGGTCACCATATAAGTTCCCGCAGACCAACCGTTGCTCTTTGCAGAAAATGGCATTGTATATTGACCCGGGCTCTGTAGCCCTTGCAGATATCGCTTTACCAACTTCCCGTTCATATCACTGACTTCAATGGTAATCATAGAGGTACGGGATAAAATATAACCTATGCTTGTCACTTCCTTGTAAGGATTTGGAAAAGCTTCCAACACCAGAACGCCCTGATCTTTTAAAACGGCTGCCACAATAACAGACATGGTTGCCTGTCCATCAAAATCTAGCTGTTTTAAACGATAATAGTAAACTGTATTTGCTTTCACATCTTTATCCACAAACTTATAATCGGATAATGTATTCACTGTTCCCTTTCCTTCTACCCAGCCTATTGTTGTAAAATGTTCGGGATGAATGGCACGTTGTACTTCGAAGCCTTTATTATTCACTTCTGAACCTGTAGACCAGGAACAAATTATGTTTGTAATATTTGGTTCAGCTTCCAATGAAATCAAACTAACGGGCAAAACCGATGTACCCTGTGCTGTTGCCAATTGGATAGTGGTTCCGGCAGTGAAAGTTTGACTAATGCCATTGCGCAATACTGCAGTAACAGGAGGAGAAACACAGCCACCATTTGTTATTGCAGGAATTGTCCAGGCGCCTGCACCTTCCTGGCGATACACCGTAAAGGAACTTTGCGCATTGGTATAGGAAAGATTATACAACGTAATATGCATAGCAGCCGTTCCTGAACCTTGCGGATCAACCGTCCAGAATCCATTATCCAATGCAGTGCTGTTGTAAGCAATCGCACAGGAAGGATCCTGGCCGGGAGCGGGAGGTAATGTAGATACAAATGGAGAAAAATGAACTCTTAAGGATTGAATAGCAGGATCACTACCATTAAAAGTAGAGAGATTAATTCGCTGAAACCCTGTGGCGCTATGTCCGACAGGAAAATCAAGTATACGATTTAATGAAGTTGCTGAAGGAAGTTTTCGACGCAGAAATCCTTGTACAAAGCTGGACACATTTCCGGTGGATACAGCAGCTGATGCATCATTCAGGACATTTGCTTCAAAGGCATTGGTAACGATTTTTCCAAGATTCAACTGCAATGTTCCTGTGGTACTGATATCCATATCCGATAAAAGGTTTACACCGGCACCGGAATTATTCAGAATCACATTTTCAAGTTCGTTGATATTGGTATATTGTTGTGCGGCAGTACCGATAAATTCTAATGATCCACTCAATCCGGGAGTGAATGTACCTGCAGCATTAGAAAAATTACCATTAAGGCGCATGTAATTTCCCTGCACATTACAACTACTGTTAGCACCGGTTATTGAGAAATTTCCGGACACATCCAAATTATCAGCAATATTTACTACACCGGAGGGTTTATTCACTTCAACGTTTACGAAATCATTTGCTCCGGTCAGCACTCCGCTTACGGTTTGAGTGCCGTTGCCATTAAAAATTACTGTTGATGTTGGTCTTGCATTAAATGTACCTTTGTTTTGGTAATCTCCGCATACTTCCAGCGTTTGAGCGGTATTGAGTGTAAGTGTGGCACCGGCTTCAATGGTAAGTGAACGGGCAACAGCACCTGCTGCATCTATGGATGGTTGATTAGCAGTAGCAGAAAGCACAACGGCATTTATGGTACAGGAAGGAATAGCACAGCCGCCCCAGTTGGCCGCTTTGAACCAATCATTATCCGCACCGCCTGGCCAATAGACTGTAGCAGGACTCCCTGCAAAATCTATCGGCGCTGCCGTACCGAAAACCAGCGTAAAACCGGAAATACTGTTGGAGAAATTACTGATTGAAAGTACATACCTCTCACCGGCAGTTACAGTTAATGCTGCGTTAAAAGCGGCTTCAAATCCGGGATATTGTGCAGGAGCAATATTATTTGAGGCACCGTTCAAGCCGGTAATACCTAACTCACTGTAGTTACATCGCAGTGGAGTTGCTCCACCGGCAATGCCGCTACAGGAGGTCGCGCCGGTACCGGAAATTTTCCATATCGCAAAATCATAATCCGTTCCCTCCGTACTTGGTGAACCGGGCCAATCATTAGGGACAATACTAAAATCTAATGTTCCATTTGAAAGAATCGGAAGTTCATACCAGGCTGATCCTCTTTCACCGGTTAACAAACAATTGAAACCTGCTCCCGGAAAATCACAGGTATTTCCAAAAGACTGAAAGCCGGGATCTCCCACTGTGATTGTATCGTTACATGCGGGCAAGGGCACTGCACATTCCTGACCTACAACCGGTGGTAATGCAGAGATACCGTCTACTACCATTAACCCAAATGTCCCGGTATAGGCAGCAGTGCCATCTACAACAATATAATATTTAACTCCTGGCGTTAATCCTGTCAGTGAAACTTGCGACATATACGTTGGGGTATTGTATATCATATTGCCACAAGGTGATGCATCATTATTGCAGGCTACAAGACTCATCGTACTGCCGCACACTCCTGAGTACACAGCGATTTGCGTATTGCGTAAAGAACCCGGAAGTGTTCGTACGATAGTCGAACCGGAAGCCGGAGCTGTGAAAAATACCAAACCGTATTCATCGTATTGGAAACTGTCCAGCAGGATGCAGAAGCCGGTTCATTGCTACCGGAGGAACAACTATTATCACCTGAAATACTCGCACCCACTGACACTTCAATCGCATCACATGGCAAATCATTTAGTACAGCATTTGTAAATGAATTAAAACTGATATTGTATTCAGTATTTCGGGGATCTGCCCAGGTATCAATTATTATATAATAAGTACCTGCTGCCGGAAGAGTTATACTCCCGGATAATGCTCCTGAAAACGCACCACCACCGGAGGTAATACAAACGGATCCGGCGGTACCGGGACAACCGTTGTACACCTGATAGCCAATATTATTAGTACTTGCATCGGAAATCGAAATACTGATACATTCCGCCTGGCTTGCTGTATATTGATAAACACGATCTTCACCTGACTCAAAAAGAGAAGCGCAGGTCACCACGCTATAGTTATTATAATCATCCCCCATACAAGCGGTGTTTTCTCCATTAGCGGCATAAGGTAATGAGGGTATCACAACGGGTTGCGCGCAGGTAGCGCCGGTCAGATTGGAAGAAGGAGTAGAAATCTGGATGCTATAGGGCTTACAACCTCCCCATGAATCTACAATAAGATAATACGTTCTTCCCGCTACAACATCGGCACACATGGTTTTATTTCCGGAAGTACTTGTTTCACTATTAATACATACATTCCCTGTTCCTGAACAAAAGGAGGTGAGAGGACAACCCTGAATTAAAAACATTCCTGTATTTGTAGAGGAAGAACTTAGTGAAAAAGTAATTCTTCCGGAACTGGAAGGCGTGAAAACAAAAACTTCATCCTCACCACTGAGGTAAGCGCTATTTCCGCAAGGTTCTGCATTTGCTGCAGTAATATCATTGGCTTTTCCGCAAGTCGTACGACCGGTAGATGAATAGGGAAGTGACACAACAGGCACAGTTGTGCCAATCACACAGGAGCCCGCTACCACGGGTGCTGAAATCGTTAGTGTATAATTAAAATTATTTGTGGGTTGACGGGAGTCCACTACCACATAATAAGTAACACCTTGCTTCAAACATGCCACTACCGATCTGTTTCCGTTTCCATATGAAGAGCCTACACAAACTGAATTGTTACCGAGTAACGGGCATCCTTCATAAACCGACAAACTGGCTCTGTTGGCACTGTTATTACAATTTATTGTTACGGTTCCTCCCGTAGCGGGGGTAAAGACATACACGCGATCAAGACCGCCATAATTGTTGG
This sequence comes from Bacteroidota bacterium, assembly GCA_016713925.1. NCBI lineage: Bacteria > Pseudomonadati > Bacteroidota > Bacteroidota bacterium. The sequence continues at coordinate 948,088 of JADJOH010000008.1, read as the reverse complement.
CAGATCCGCAATAATTAATATTCTCAGAGGTAATATCATTTACTTGAGCGTTTGTAGATGTTGCTCCGCTAGTGTAAGGAAGGGAAGCTACGTTGACCACACCTGTTCCCAAGCCGGTTGGGCAGGAGGCAGGGGCACCTCCACGATAAGCGAGTGTCCCCATATTTGTTTGCAATGCACATTGATATTTTGTAAGAAGCACACGATAGGATGCTGTATTCAGGCAATTCCAGGCGACATAGGAAGCTGCTCCGCAATAGTCATCATTAAAACCATATTGAACCGGGTTGCCAAAATTATTTAAGATGGTTATTTCAGTATCATAAAAAGAGCCTCCACCGGATCCACAAAAAGAAAAATAATATACATTACCGGCGGTGGCATTAAAAGTATAATACGTACCTCCGGCAACGTTAGCAACCGTTTGCCAACCTGCCGCAGGGCTTATTGCGCCGGCATTCGTACCGCCAATGCATTGCGATTTTGCCTTTTCCGAATGAGAAACGAAACAGAATATACTGATCGTTAAGATGATGTTCTTCCACATAAATTCTAATAATGTTTGATTATTCGGTAATGATTAAACTATTCTCCACTTCTGACTGATTATCACATGCCTGTTTCGCTTGTTGCAAGGAGGCTCCTTTCTTTAAATAATAAGTCATATTCATTTTTAAAAGCTCTTCTTCAACAACAGCAAAGGCGGCATCACTCGCTTTTAAAAATAGCAGACGGCGACTTTCACAAAAGCCTTCAAAACTCACTTCATTTAGTTCACGGATACGACTTTTAAAAATCGAGAGCGTTTTAACGGCTTCCATTTTGGGCACTTCCAGCACCCTATCCCGAACAGCCTTTTTTATTCCGATAGTATCAAAACTCTGGGAAAATGAATTTCCGGCCAGTAAGAGCTGGGAGACAAGCATAATTTGGTAAACAGGTTTCATGTATGGTGGGTTGATACCACTCATACGAAAAGTAAAATGTAAGGTTTAGCCTAAAAAGAAAAAACCCTATTTTATATTAATAACCAGCATCTTACAGGAATAAAAAGCAATATTAGTATATAATTTTACTGTAAACAAACCGGATTCCAAATGACTTTGAATCTGAGAAAGGTTCATCTCATTAGCCCCCTGCTTCAACCCTGTAAATTCTTTATCCGCTACAATTTTACCCAACTCATTCATCAGCACAATATGAACATCCGAATCGCCAGTCAATAGAAAACGCAATTTAGCATCAGAGGAAACAGGGTTGGGAATTACTTCCAGACTCCCTGAGGTTGTGAAATCATAGCGGACATGAACTATCTCTGAATAGTTGTAAGTTCCATCAAAATCAAGCTGACGCAATTTATAATAATAGTCAGTATTGGGTAAAACGTTATAATCCTTCCATTCATAATGCACATATTTATTCGTTGTGCCGGCGCCTTCCAACCATGCAATTTGCTCAAATGATTTAGTGCTTTCATTTAATCGGAGAAGTTCAAAACCACTATTATTTGTCTCGCTGGCTGTAGTCCATTTGATAGTATTATAATCCGAATACCCCTCTGCAGTAAATGATAACCACTCCACAGGCAAAGCACTTGGTCCCTGAGCCGTACCAAAGTCAAACATATTATTCATATTATTTCTCCTAACTGCAGTCACCGGAGAAACAACGCATGTTCCATTCGCCAATGCCCATCCGCCACCATTATTCGACATGATCGTCCAGGCATTTGCAGCATTTGAATAATTAGTATTATACAGTGTAAGGTCATAATTACCCGATGTAGGATTATTAGAAGCTACAAAAGTCCATCTGCCATTGTTCAATGCATTAATAGAATAGGTAACTCCACACTCTGCAATACCCAGCGGTGTCGGTAATACCGCATAAGGATTAAAATTCACTCTTAAATTATCAATACTGGTTGGCGTTCCGGGATAGGCAAAATTCATATTCGCCAACTGATAACCTTTTGTTGCTTCGCCTACAGGGAAGTCATAGGAACCGGTTGCATTAATATATCTTCTCAAAAACCCTTGCACGAAGCTGCTTACATTTCCGGGGCTAACGGCAGCAGGCGTGCGATTGCTTACACTGACTTCATAAGCTGCAGTTGTAATAATTCTACCGTTAGTTAGTGTAACAACACCGGTGTTCCCAATATTCATATTTGTAAGGAGGCTGACTCCCGGGCCGGGATGATTCATCACCAGATTATTAATCACTCCGGCATTAAAATACGTTTGCGCCAGTGCTCCATTCAGTTCCAGTGTACCTCCACCGGGATTGTAAGTTCCTGCATTGTTAAAATTACCGGCTACTTTATGAATTTTACCATTCACATTAAAAGTAGAAGTAGCAAGACTGTTATTAAATATACCTTTCACATCAGTATTCTGAAGCATCGATACAATACCACCGGTTTTAGTAATGGTTAGATTTCCAAAAGCATTGCTTCCACTGAGGTTACCATTAATAATTTGATTGACGGCTGCATTTCCAAAATAAACTGTTGAACCGGTAGCTGCCGAAAGTACTCCGAAATTGGTAAAATTCTCACAGACACTCAGTGTTTGTCCGGTTGGAATGGTAAGTACTGCACCGGGGTTGATGAGAATTGATTTACATGTGGCAATACCGGTAACAGTTGGTTGTAAAACAATACCACCATTGATGATCGCATCTCTGGTACATGTGGGTACAGGACACCCGCCCCAATTATCTTTTTTATACCAGTCAATATCTACTCCACCCGACCACACAGAAGCATTACCGGAAGAACCATAAAGTATCGGTGATGTATTACCGAAAATGATATCGAATCCGGAGGTACTATTAGAAAAATTACTTACGACCAACACATATCTTTCGCCATTTACCACCGGCAAGCGGGTATTAAAGGCAGGACCAAAACCGGGATAGAGAGCAGGAGCTGTATTAGCTGTTGCGCTATACAATCCGGTCAATCCAAGAAAATTAAAATTACACGCTACAGGAGCTGCGCCTGTTGCAATTTGAGCACAGGTAACAGCGCCTGTACCGAGCGTACGCCACACTGCAAAATCATAATCTGTTCCTGCAGTACTAGGTGCACCGGGCCAGTCTTTAGGTATAATTGAAAACTCTAAAAAACCGTTTGCATTAATTGGAATCTCAAACCATACGGAGCCTCTTTCGCCGCTCAGCAAACAGTTCGCACCACCTCCGGTAAAATCACAGATGTTTCCGAAAGATTGAAAACCCGGATCTCCAAAACTCATTGTGGTATCGCAAACCGGAAGATAGGTTCCGCAATCCTGGCCGTTTGATAATTGCGGAATCGGCAAAGTACCATCCATTGCCAATACCGAAAATGCACCGGTAAGATTAGCATAACCATCTACAACGATATAATAGGTTTGGCCGGATGTAAGTCCGGTAACCAATAATTCAGAACTATAATTCGTTGTGGTACCACAGGCTGTGGCATTATCATTACATCCAATTTGCGTCATTGCTACACCACATGGTCCGGAATAAAGGGCTACCTGCGGATTAGTCAGGGAACCCGGGATAACTCTTATACGGAGCTGCCCGGATGCGGGAGCCTGTGCGGAGAACCAAACTGTATTTCTGACATTTGGTGTTATCCAACATGTAGGATTGGGTTCACCCGTTCCTCCTGAACAGTTGTTAGCAGAAGACAGAGGAATTCCAAGAATGACGGGTGTTGCATTACAAGGCAAATCATTTGAAGCGCCACTACCATAAGATGTTATGGAAATATTATAAGATACATTTGTAGGAGGTGCCCAACTATCAATAACAATATAATAAGTACCTGCGGATGGCAAAACCACAGAACCTGTCAGCGAACCGCTGTTTGCACCTCCGTTACTTCCAATACAAGTTGCTCCTGCTGTTCCCGGGCATCCGCTGTAAACCTGATAGCCGATAGAATTAGAACTTGTTCCGGATAAGGTAATAGAGATACATTCCGAACCGGCAGAAGTAAACTGATATACTTTATCTTCTCCGGATTCATATAAGGTACCACAAGATCCGGTGCTCGCGTTGGTATAATCATTTCCTGTACAGGCCGTACTTTCATTTAAAACAGTATAGGGCAACGACGGGATATTTACGGCATTGGCGCAAGTTGCCCCACCCAAAACAGATGCTGGAGCAGTAATTGAAATACCATAAGGATTGCAGGAAGGTGCGGTCCAGGAATCAACTATAAGATAATAGGTTTGTCCGGCGGTGACATTGGCACAAAGGGATTTCCCCCCGGTAGAACTCTGTTCAAAGGCCACACAGGTACTGGCTGTTCCGGAGCAGGAAGCAGTTACCGGACATCCTCTGTATAACATAATCCCGGTATAGCTACCGGTTGAAGTTAAACTGATCGTTATATTTCCCGTTGTTGCAGGAGTAAAAACAAAGACTTCATCTTCGCCGGTCAGATAACTTGTGTTACCGCATATCAGGGTATTGGCAGCCGTCAGATCATTGACTTTCCCACAGGTAGTTCTTCCGGTAGATGTATAGGGTAAGGCGGGTACGTTTACTACTCCTGTTCCAAGAGGGCAACCACCGGCGGGAACCGGTGCGGAAATGGTGAGATTCGTATAGGCGTTACAGCTAGGAGAAGGAAATACATCTGCGATCAGATAATAGGTTATACCACCTGTTAAACAGGCCGAAAGCGCCTGATTGCCTGCAGAACCTTGTGAAACAGCAACGCAAGTTCCACCCTGACCATTCAGCGGGCAACCCTGATAAAGCATTAAACCATTCCAGCTACCGCCTGAAGTGAGGTTGATGCTAACGGTACCGGTAGCCGCAGGCGTAAAAATCCATACTCTGTCTTCGCCACCCAGATAAGATGTACTACCACAGGCGGTCACATTACTTGCAGTAAGGTCATTTCCTGAACCGCAGGTTGTGCCGGCACCGGATGCATAGGGTAGTGCTGCAACGTTCGTCACACCACCTCCCAGGTTACCCGGACAAGTTAACGCAGCGGAATTTTTATAAACGAGCGTACCAAGATTTGTTTGAGCAGCGCAATTATAAAGGTTGACCAGAACTCGGTAGGTTCCTGTAGTGAGACAAGTCCAGGCGAGATAAGATTGAACTCCGCAAAAATCGTCATTATACCCACCGGCTACAGGAACACCTGCATTATCCAGAATCGAAATCTGCGTATCGTAAGTGGAGCTCCCACCGTCCACCCGCAAAAGCTAAAATAAAATGTCTGACCTGCAGTTGCATTAAATGTCCGGTATGTCCCACCGTTAATTCCAACAGTATTTACAGATTGCCAGGCTAAACCAGGAGTAATTGCACCGCCGGATGTACCGCCAGTACATTGTGTATATCCTGAATGGTAAAGCGTAATCAAGAGTAAAATCATTAAAAGAAGTCGGATCTTTTTCATGTTTTCCTTTTTAAAATTTATGAAGCTCTCCTTTACAAGCGTTTACAACATCCTTTTTAACAGCACCTTCTTTTATCAGAAACTGCAACCCGGCGGACTTTAATATGGCAGACAGTTGATCATCGCCGGAAATTTCATCGAGGTCAATTTTAAAGACCACCCAACCCTGTTCTTCACAAGTAAGCACTATGGCTGAGTTTCCGGAATAATCCTGCAACAGCTGCGTCAAAAACGTAACATGTTTAGCATTGGAAAAACTCTGAATCTCTACTACTCTATCTATATAATGCCCGCCACCTGACTGCCCTCTGGCAGACAGATTAAAAAACAGATTAATTACAAAAAAAAGAATAACTTTTTGTAGCATATTATTGTTTTGGTAACCGTAAATATAAAGAATATTCATATATGGGCCTAAATTATTCGAAAAAATTTATCCCGGCTAACGATTTATAATCAATCATGGAGATACTTTTATACCTTTAGCAGCAAGCAAAACGAATAGCCTACATTTAAACTGATGAACTCTATAGATAGTATTAAAATGACAGTTGCATTGATTTGCATCTGCTTTACACCAGGGGTACATGCTCAGCAATTCAGAGCTGAAATGACTGCCGGTATAGTAGGTTCACAGGTGTCCGGCGATCAACTTGGAGGTTTCAATAAAGCCGGTCTGCTCGCTGGAATTGGTGTGAGAACGAACCTGAGCGAAAAAACGGAAGCAGGCTTCAGAATGCTTTATCTGCAGAAAGGAAGCAGGAAACCTCTGAAAAATGATGGTACGGATTCCGCATTTTATCTTTTAAGGTTGAATTATATTGAACTTCCATTCACTATTCGCTATCATGCTACTAAAAATTTCAGTCTGGAGGCCGGGCCTTCTCTCGGCTACCTTATTAAGAGTTATGAGGAGGATGAAAACGGAGAGTTAAATTTCAGACAACCCTTTTACGATTGGGATTTCAACTTTAACATTTCGCTGGTATATCAATTGAATAAAAATTTTGATTTTATGTTTGGGTATTGGCAATCTATATTACCCATCCGGGAACATAGCAGTGGAGCCGTTTACCGTTTAAACAGAGGTCAGTTTTCTTCAATGATTAGTTTTAGCGTACTTTATACAATCAGGAAGTCGCTTGAAAAAGAGCAGGAATCCGGTACTTCATTAAAATAGAAAACGTGAAAAAACATAAAATAGTAGTCGGTGTTACAGGAGCCAGTGGAGCTATCTATGCAAAAATATTGCTTGAAAAGTTGACCCTCTTGCAAGATCAGCTTCTGGAAGTTGCAGTTGTATTCAGTGATAATGCACGGGATGTATGGGAGTACGAACTTGGACATAAAGATTACTCCCGTCTTCCGTTTAAAGTATATGATAAGGGCGACTTCATGGCACCATTTGCCAGTGGTTCAGCCCGTTTTGAAACGATGATCATTTGCCCTTGTTCCATGGGTACCATGGCCCGCATTGCGCATGGTATTTCCGGTGACCTGATTACGCGTGCTGCCGATGTCATCTTAAAGGAGAGGCGTAAGTTGATTTTGGTGACCCGGGATACTCCGCTGAGCCTCATTCATATTGATAATATGCGAACCATCACGATGGCAGGGGGAATCATTGCACCGGCCAGTCCATCTTTTTACAGCAAGCCCGAAAGTCTTGAAAATCTGGCGGCGACGGTAGTGGACCGGGTTTTGGATTTGGCCGGTTTAGAAAATGTAACATACAGATGGAGTGAGAGTTAAAAGTTATCCACCAAAAATATTGTAAGATTTTACAATATCTCTTGCATTTTGAGTTTTTACATTATTAAATTAGCCTTCGCAGCTAAAAAACGACAGACCATGTTTGAGTATTCCAAAGAGATCCTTACCAAAGTTAGCTTCGATAAATCACTTTTTACAAAAGAACTCAGGAAGGCGATCTCCTGGTTAAAAAAAGAAGAACGAAAAATGCTGATGGTATGGTGTCTCACCACCTTTGGTCATAAATATGCAGATGTTATTCTTCAGACTTTTCGCCATGTGGTGAAATAAACTGAATATTTCTTTTCATATTTTTTAATCCTGTCCGCAGGAGTGGAGACTCTTTAAATTGCTCCTTAAAAACCTCTTCTGTCATCTCTTCCCAATCTCGCTCTTTCATTGACATCAACTCTTCATTGGGAAGAAAATCATTTTCAGAGGTCGGGACCGAAAATCTGTTCCAGGGACAAACATCCTGACACACATCGCAACCAAAAGCCCAGTTTTGAAATTCTCCTTTATAACGGTTGGGGATAGCTTCTCTTAATTCAATGGTAAAATAGGATATACATTTACTTCCATCTACTACATGTGGTTGTACAATAGCATTGGTCGGACAAGCATCGATACAACGGGTACAGGTGCCGCAATAATCTTTCATCGGCGCATCTTCCTCCAATTCCAAATCGACAATAAGTTCGGCGATGAAAAAAAAAGAGCCGGATTTGGGATGGATCAGATTTGCATTCTTCCCGATCCAACCCAGGCCACTTTTCCGGGCCCAGGCTCTGTCTAAAACCGGTGCAGAATCAACAAAAGCACGTCCGTTCACCTCTCCAATTTCTGTGCGGATAAACACCATCAATTCCTGTAGCTTCTCCTTAATAATAAAATGATAATCCCGACCATAGGCATATTTAGAAATCTGCGGGGATGCATCACGCTGTTTCTCTTCCGGGAAATAATTTAACAAAAGACTGATGACTGTTTTTGCACCATCTACCAGCAAACGCGGATCCAATCGCTTATCGAACCAGCGTTCCATATACGACATCTTACCGTGCATATTTTGAGATAACCAACGTTCCAGACGAGGGGCTTCCTGTTCCAGAAAACCGGCTTTTGAAAACCCGACATGTGAAAAGCCCAAACGCAAAGCTTCGGATTTAATACTATCCCTGTGATTGCTCTTCAAAAGGTCGTTTGTTTATTTAATTACGTATGATAAAACAGGAAGGGAGGACATCAAGACTCTTCGAAAAGCGTACCTGTATTTTTATGATAGGTTTTATTGAGATGCTTATAGGCCTTTTCGGTCACTTCTCTGCCGCGGGGAGTACGCATCAGAAATCCCTCCATAATCAGGAATGGTTCGTAAACTTCTTCCAACGTTCCGGCTTCCTCTCCTACTGCAGTACTCAGCGTATTAATTCCAACCGGCCCACCTTTGAACTTGTCGATGATAGTTGTAAGAATACGATTATCCATTTCATCGAGACCAAATTCATCCACATTCAACGCTTTCAACGCATATTTTGCAATGGCCATGTCCACCGAACCATTGCCTTTAATCTGGGCAAAATCACGAACCCGACGTAAAAGTGCATTTGCGATTCGGGGAGTTCCACGACTACGGCTGGCAATTTCAAAGGCGGCGGCATCTTCAATTTCCATCTTCAAAATTTCAGAAGCCCTTAAAACAATCAATTGCAAACGCTTGGCATCGTAATATTCTAAGCGGGATGTAATTCCGAATCGGGCACGAAGAGGAGCGGTGAGAAGACCTGAACGGGTTGTGGCTCCTACAAGGGTAAAGGGGTTTAGCTTAATCTGGACGGAACGGGCATTGGGGCCACTTTCAATCATGATATCGATACGATAATCTTCCATTGCCGAATAGAGGTACTCTTCTACAATCGGACTCAGGCGATGAATTTCATCGATAAATAAAACATCGTTGGGCTCCAGGTTGGTTAATAATCCGGCGAGATCACCGGGCTTATCTAATACCGGACCTGAGGTGGTTCGAATATTACTACCCAACTCATTACTAATAATATAAGCCAGAGTTGTCTTACCCAATCCGGGAGGTCCATGCAAGAGGACATGATCGAGGGCTTCACCACGTTGAGCGGCAGCTTTCACAAAAATGCGAAGATTCTCTACTACTTTTTCCTGACCTGTAAAATCCCCAAAATCGGAGGGTCGCAAGGCCTTTTCCAACTCCCTTTCGGCCGGTGTTAATTGTTCTTTATCGTTATTCAGATTTGCATTTCGCATTAAGCAAATGTACTAAGATCGGGATTGATACAGAAGGGATTTCAATAATTTGGATCGTTTGAATTAAAAATTCAATGTCTCCTCTACGAAATCGCCAACAATCAACTTCATCAGCAAATCGATCCAAAGAGAAGGCTTGGGAGAATTTTATAGTTTTTTCACAAAAAATAAACGACAAAAAGCGTATCAACTATTCACCATTCGTTCAATAATTTTCCCCTACCAAATTCGGGGATTTTAACCAAAAATGTTGGATATTTCATTTGAATTCTGTAAGTTGCGGGAAATTTGGAAAATTCTATCCTTACCGGAAATGATAAACAAAACCTACACCATTAGACCCATGAAAAATCAATTTGTTACCTCATGCATGAAGCTGGTTGCTGCAATTCTGCTCCTCCCTCAACTGCTAACCGCGCAATCAGATTACCGAACTTTTACATCAGGTGATTGGAGTGCACCCGGAACATGGGAAGTATTTAACGGGTCGACATGGGATCCTGCTGTTACGCCACCTTCCTCTACAGATGGCGCAATTACCATACGTAACACGCATACGATAGATGTAAACAGTTCCTTAACTATTGATCAAACCGTTATTGAATCGGGAGGTGTGGTTAAATTTAATATCGGAACATTAACTATTGACAATGGAACAGGTGTGGATTTGGTGATTAATGGTGCACTGGAATGGTGGGCAGGCTTAGCCGGCAACATGGACGTTCAGAGCGGAGCAGAAGTCGGCGGAAGTTCTGATTTCAGTTTCGGCGGCACAACCTTAATCAACAACGGATCATTTACCGGTGGAACTTTAGGATTTTTTGGCGGGGCATCGGGACAGAACCTGAATGGAACCGGAACGATCAGGAGTATGTTGATGTTTAATGCCAGTGGTGTCACCTTAGGAGGAGATCAGACCATTGTAGATTTACTTAACTTCAATTATGGTCGGATCATTACAGGTTCTAATAAAATAATTATCTCTTCTGTAGGAAATATCCAAAACAATGCAAATCCTCCCATGTATATTGATGGGAATCTGCAAATCAATTTTCCGGCAGGTGGATTTGGTTTAACTTATCATATTGGCGATGCAAGTGGTTATCGCCCCATGCAATTGTCTGTTTCCGGAAATGCAGGTGTGGGTGGATTTACCGTTTCAACAAGTAATACAGAACATCCCAATCTTGCCACATCAAACATAGACCCCACCAAAACGGTGAACCGTCACTGGACCATCACGAATAATGGTTCAACATTTACGACAGCTTTTGCCCTATTCAACTGGGAGGCTGCAGATGTAGATGGAGGTGCAAATACAGGAAACTTTATTGGTGCTAAATACGATGGGGCATCCTGGACTTATCCTAGCATAATAGGCAGCTCAGCTACCTCTATATGGTTATCAGGGCTCACCTCCTTCAGTAGTTTTGCTGTTGGTGAAGCATTTCCTCCTCCCACCATTGATGTCACCGGAACATTCGGACCTTTCTGTTCAGATGATGCCATTTCGATTCCTTTCATTGCTACGGGAACCTACAATACCGGTAACATTTTCACAGCCTATCTGAGTGATGCAAACGGTAGCTTTGCTTCTCAAACTTATCTCGGAGAGCTGGAGACGGAAGCTTCAGGTACAATCAATGGCACCATACCTTCAGCTATTTCCGGAACAGGATTTAGAATTAAAATAGTGAGTAGTGATCCTGCGGTGACAAGTGCAGATAACGGCAGTGATATTATTATCTCCATACCACTTGATTATTATACAGATAATGACGAAGATGGCTATGGGGCAGGTCCGCTTATAATATCATCTTGTGTGGTACAGGGAGGATTAGCAGCGAATGCTGATGACTGTAACGATAACGACAATAGTATTTACCCCGGTGTAACTGAAATTTGTAATGCGATTGATGATGACTGTAATGGTTTAACAGATGATGGATTAACATTCGTCACTTATTACGAAGATTTGGATACAGATGGTTTTGGTAATCCATTGGTTTCGCAAAACACTTGTGACGGGCCACCTGCAGGGTTTATTCTGGACAACACTGATTGTGATGATACACAATTGCTCTATCTGGATGCAGATAGTGATACTTATGGAACCGGTGCTCCTATTGCCTGCGGGGTTTCGAACAATACCGACTGTGATGACAACAATGGAGCAATAAATCCGGCTGCTACAGAAGTCTGCAATAACCTTGACGACAACTGTAATCTTGTTACGGATGACGGTTTATCCTTCGACACGTATTATCAGGATATGGACGGAGATGGTTTTGGTAATCCCGCAGTCTCCCAAAGTACTTGTAATGGTGCGCCATTAGGTTATGTACTTGATAACAATACTGATTGTGATGACACACAATTCCTCTATCTGGATGCAGATTTTGACAGTTATGGGAGCAGTATACCGGTGGCTTGTGGAGTAACCAATAATTCAGACTGTGATGATAACGATTATACGATAAATCCTGCTGCAACGGAAGTCTGCAACGGTCTTGATGATAACTGTAATAGTCTTTCAGATGATGGACTGACTTTCACCACTTATTATCAAGACAGTGATGGGGATGGATTTGGCGATCCTTTCTTCGTTATTTCCACTTGTGATGGCGCACCGATGGGTTTTATCACGGATAATTCAGATTGTAATGACAACCTGATTACCTATGTGGACAATGATCTGGATGGTTTTGGTGTGGGATCACCTGTTGCTTGTGGTACCGCTACTGTAACTAACGATTGCGACGACAATGAACCTGCCGTTAATCCGGGCGCTCCCGAAGTTTGTAACGGGGTTGATGATGACTGTAATGGGTTAACGGATGATGGCCTTACCTTCCTTGATTACTATGTTGATTTTGACGGAGACAATTTCGGTGATCAGTTCGCTACGCCGATTAGTTCCTGCAATCCGGTATTTGATTACGTTACCAATAACCTGGATTGTGATGACAATAATGCATCTGTAAATCCCAACGCAGTGGAAATTTGCGATGCGGTGGATCAGAATTGCAACGCAATTTTGGATGAAAACAACTCACTCCATTTTGATGGTGTGAATGATTATGTGCAGATGAATGACTTCAATCTGGGCACTTCTGATTTTACATTAGAGGCATGGATTTTCCGCACCGGCTCCAACAATGGATATATTCTTAGTAACAGAACCGTTGAAAATAACGCACCCGGCAATTGGTTCAACTTTACCGCCGGCAGCAACCTGATTTTCGAAATGGCTCAGGCAGGAGGACCAGGTGCATTTTACGTGCAAAGTAATGCGACACTTCCCATGAATCAATGGACACATGTGGCAGTAACAAGAGCCGGTACTGCGCTCACGCTCTACATTAACGGTGAGGCAGATGTTGTTACAAACGATGTTTTAGTCAGAAATATTACAACCGGTAACAACATTGGACGTATTGGCGGATGGCCTGATTTTGGTTTAAACTATTTCGAAGGTTCAATTGATGAAGTACGTGTTTGGAATGTAGCCAAAACGCTGGCTCAAATCAAGCAAACCAGAGTCGCATATGTATACGGCGCTGCGAATTTAACCACCTATTATACTTTCGATCAGGGAACGTCCAGTGGAATAAATACCGGAGTAACTGTTCTTGTGGACCTTGTGCTAAATACCAACCCCGGTACTTTAAACAATATTGATTTAACAACAGCTACTTCCAACTGGAGTGGCGGATATGCCGGAACTGTGTATGCAGATACCGATGGAGATGGTTTTGGTAATCCGAACAACTCCACTACGACAACTTCTGCCTGCTTTTTAACAGGATATGTATCGGATAATACCGATTGCGATGATAACAACGTCAACATCTATCCGGGTACGGGTTGTGAATGTATTGTAAGTATTCCGGATGCTAATTTTAAATCAGCATTAGTCGGTAACGCCTTAGTTAATACAAATGGAAATGGAGAAATAGAGTGTTATGAAGCGAGTGCATTTAATGGAACTATAAATGTTCCGAACGCTGGAATTGCCGATTTGACCGGCATAGAAGCATTCACATCTGTTGTAGGATTGATCTGCAACGGCAACTCTCTCTCCACTTTAAATGTAAGCAGCAACACCGCGCTGACTACATTGGACTGCCGTCAAAATGCTTTAACCACCCTGGATGTAAGTGCGAACACATCGTTACAAACTTTATATTGTTTGTTGAACAACCTCACCAGTCTGAATATTACAGGATGTACAAGCTTAAGCATTCTGAACTGTGGCGGCAATCAACTAACCAACCTTGATTTATCTACCAACACACAACTTGTCAATATAAACGCCAGTTTGAACCAGCTCTCCAGTTTAGATGTATCGGGCCTTACAGGATTGACTTTCTTTGAATGTCATTTAAATTCCATCACAAGTCTTGATGTTTCTGCCAATACCGGATTGACTCATTTTAACTGTGCGGCCAATGCATTGACCAGTCTTAATATGCAGAACGGCAACAATGCCAGTTTAACGTATTTCAATGCAGTTCAAAATTTTTCCCTTACCTGTATTCAAGTGGATAATCCCACATATATGAATACCAACTATAGTGCAGCAAAAGATGCTGGCGCTACCTATAGTACTATTTGCCCAATACCCAACCCGGCATCCGCATTAAACTTTGATGGAGCAGATGACAAAGTAGTTGTAACCAATAGCGTAGATCTTTCTAATAAATCATTCTCTGTAGAAATGTGGTTAAAGCAAGCCGGTAATACCGATTATGATATTGCTTTTTCCCAAGGAGGAATCGGGTTGCCAAACCAAACGCTTCATATTGGATTTAATCCTGGTGGCACTACCTTTCTTTTCAATTTTGCTTATAATGATTTAAATGCTAGTGTAACCGCTGATTTTAACTGGCATCATTGGACCTGCACTTTTGATAATGTTACAAAAGCAAGAAAGATTTACCGTGATGGTGTTTTAGTTGCTTCAGATATTTCGCCTGATGCTTTTATTGGCAGCGGGAATACTAATCTTGTTATTGGGGATAATGCATGGGGCACTAATGAATTTAATGGTAATATTGACGAATTAAGAGTTTGGACGCGTACGCTTTCAGCACAGGAAGTATTAAACAATATGAGTTGCGAAATTTCTTCGCAGGTTGGTTTAGCTGCTGCATATCATTTCAACCAGGGTAATGATGGAGTAAATAATTCATCTGAAAATATTTTAACAGATGCAACTGCAAATGGATACAACGGAACATTGCAAAACTTTGCCTTGAATGGTACAAGTTCAAACTGGGTGGCACCGGGAGGAGTAGTTACAGGTACTGCTTGTCCTCCTTGTGTAGTCAACATTCCCGATGCAAACTTTAAAAATGCATTACTTAGCAATGTGGCAATCAATACAAACAGTGATTTAGAAATTCAATGTTCTGAAGCAGCTACTTATACAGGAACGATCGATGTATCTAATGCGGGTATATCAAACTTAACAGGTATTGAAGCATTTGTATTATTGACCCAATTAAATTGCTCGGGCAACGCTTTAACCACTCTTAATGTAAGCAGCAATACATTATTAACACATCTTGATGCAACAAGCAACCAACTGTCCGGTTTGGATGTAAGTAACAATTTAGGATTGGTTCTGCTAAGATGCGGAGCTAATCAGCTTACCAGTTTAAATGTTTCTGCAAACACCGCCTTAACTGACCTATACTGTCATGGCAATCAGTTAACAATATTGGATATTTCCACCAATACCTTATTAACAGCTCTATTTTGCGAAAGTAATCAGATTGCTACCTTGGATGTTTCAACCAATACATCCTTACAATATGTAGATTGTTACAATAATAATATAACAAGCCTTGATTTTTCTGCAAGCACAGCCCTTTATTTTTTGAATTGTAATTCAAATCAATTAACCTCATTGAATGTACAGAATGGCAACAACACAAATTTTACCGGGTTCTTAGCATTAAATAATCCCGTGTTAACTTGTATACAGGTTGATAATGTTTCTTATTCTAATACCAATTGGGGTGCAGGTAAAGATGCCGGTGCCATTCTTTAGTTTAGACTGTTCAATAAACCCTTACTGTTTAATCGTTGAAGAAAACGGATTAAACGGTGCTTACACCACCATCAATGCTGCGCTTACTGCAGCTACAGATGGTGATACCATTTTAATTTACCCTCGTTCAGGCGGATTACCCTTTGTAGAAGATATTTACGCTCCTTCAAAAATCAACCTTCATTTTCACAGTGCAACGCCGGGTACTAAATACGCGGTACAGGGAAATGTAACTTTGGTAAACGGCTATGAAATTCTTGAAGCCGACATCACAGGTACCGTCTCCGACAGTGGTAACAGTGTGATTGGAGAACGCATTGCTAACAGTAAAATAACAGGACAAATTCTTGGTACGGCCATCAATCAAAATCTAAGGGTCGAAAATGATTCGATCTTCAATTTCAGCGGACAAACCATGATGACACTTCATCGAGGTGCCTGGATTGGAAACTATATACAACAAACCGTTGCGGGTTATTATGAAATCACAAACGTATTTAGTTCCAATACCGCGACGGACGACAGTATTCACATTATCGGAAACCACTTTGATGTGCAAGGCGGCGGACGTACTATTGCATTTTGGGGAAATACACAATACCTGCATATTGCGAACAACTTTCTGAGAACTCATGGTAATACCAATGCTATACTCTATTTCCGAAGCCTGAAGCAAGGAGGTCCTGGTAAAAATTCATGTATCAATAACACCATCAATGATGATGCAGGCGGGGCCGGAATGTTTTTCCAGATTGGACCGGCTTTCTTTATTGAAGTAAGAAACAATCTTTGTATTAATAGTAAATACGGTTTGTGGAATCCCGGTGATGTCACTTTTGATCCTTTCCAGTACAACTACACTACGCAAGGCGCAAGTGGATTTACTAATTTCGTTGCAGACACTACGAATAAACATACATCAACATCATCCATTGCATTAAACGGATCTTTGCTTGACAATAGTGATGCCATCAATGGCGGTGATCCGAATTCATTATACAACGACCTGAATGGAACCCGGAATGATGCCGGTGCATTTGGCGGAGTGAATTCAATTAACAACTATTTCCCGGCTGGTCTTGTTGATCAAACTTATTATGCGGATGCTGATGGCGATGGATTTGGAGATTTTAACTCTTTCACTTTATCTTATGCGAAGCCCCCTTCATATGTATTAAACTCCGACGACTGTAATGACGCTGCTGCTACTGCCTATCCCGGAGCTCCTGAGCTTTGCGCCAATGGTATTGATGATGATTGTGATGAGCAAATCGATGAAGTAGCAGGATTAGATGCTCCTGCTGTTATTCTGAGCAATAATAATTTTAATATTCCATCATGTCCCGGTGGAGCATTAGAATTGAGCGTTGCCAAACTCACTTCTATAGAATATGCAAGTAGTGTCCTTTCATTTAGCAGCGAATACAGCAATCCTGTCTTTGCTGCGACTCAGGTTTTAGGAGCTCCTGACGTAGCTGCATTATGGAGACAATGCAAATGCATGGTCACCCTTTAGTCAGGATGATCAAAGGGAATATATTGAAGTGGGATTTGCCACAGCAGCTCCTATTAATTTCATTGATATCTATGAGACCTATTCAACAGGCTCAGTGGATACGGTATATGTAAAAAACCCATATACCGGAGTATTCCAACCTGTTTATAACAGAACAGCGGGATCGCTACCTGACCGTATTAATCAACTTCATATCGAATTCCCAATGACAGCCTTCCCGGTATCGGAAGTGCGTGTTGCATTAAATTCTCCTGCTGTATTTGACTGGAACGAAATTGATGCGATTGCGATTGGAGTAATAGATACAAACACGTATGATACCTATGCCTGGTCAACAGGTGAAACTACACCAACCATATCGGTAGATACACTCGGAACATTTGATGTGACCGTTTCTGAAAACGGATGTAGCGGCACCAGCAATCAAGTCAATACTTACTTACAGGAAGTTGCAGCCGGTCCAAGCTTCAACTGGATCACTTGTCAGGATACGATTACCTTTAACGCAAGTCCGGGTTTCTCTTCTTATCAATGGAGTACCGGGGATTTAACACAAGGTATTACGGTAAGTCCCGGTGTACAAACCACCTATACGGTAACGGTCACTGACAACTTTGGTTGTAACTACTCGATGATGTTACCTTATTCTTTTCATCTCCATTTGATTTGAGCAATTTTGGCAATTCACCGGCAACCTGTCCGGGTGAAGGTATGGCTCATTCTTGATGTTAGTTTCATGGTGAGAGAAGTTCAAGGAAATGGACCTGAGGGCATCAATGATTTTTTAATTTACATGGACCGAATGGATTTGATGTAGGAAATAATTTAGGTTATTTCATTGGTCTAGAAGGAAATTATACACTGGTTCTAAACTGATTAACGGTTGTTTAACAGATACCAGCTTCACCATTACTACGGATTCATTACCTGATGCAACTATCATTGCCAGCAGCCTACTTTGTCCGGATGGTGGCAATGTCACCTTGTCTACTCCCACTTCCGGTGATTATTAGATTTTGGACTTGAATGGCAACAGGAGAATTTACTGACGGTTAGTAATAGCCACTTATGGTGTAACAGTTACAAACAATGCGAATAACACCTGCTTCAGCAGTGCATCGTTTACGCTTGTCATGGAAGTTAACCCATGTATTATCCCTTACTATACACCTCCTCCCGGTGGTGAGGTACCGAACATTATCGGCTCTGAGCTTACACAATTGGCTACAGACTCAACCATCGCGGATACCGTAACGACTAACAATACCGTTTACCTGATTGACAGTACTAAAGTACTAATTGAAGTTATTGCCAACATTGGCTATTATGACACATTGTTTGCGCTTCTTCAGACACCGGCATATGGCATGTCAGACTTTATTGACAACGGAGATACCACGTTCATCATAACAGGATTAATTCCGATTATGAATCTTACAAAACTGGATTCTTTACCTACATTAATCAACTACGTACGACCAAACTATCCGGCTGTTTCCAGTTTAGATCTGCAGGAACTTGCCATCAATACCGGACTCACTTCTTCGCTGGGAGATAAATCCATGCGATCAGATACGGCAAGATTGGCGTGGAATGTATTTGGAGAAGGAGTAAAAATTGGTGTGATTTCTGATTCTTACAATACAAAGTTTGGATCGCCCGCTGATGCGGATGTAGACAACTATGATTTACCGGGACCGGGTAATCCAAATAATAATAAACCAATCACCGTTCTACAAGAATTTCCCTATGGAAGAAGAACGGATGAGGGAAGAGCGATGTTACAGATTCTACATGACATTGCTCCTAAGGCAGAGCTTGCCTTCCATTCCGGATTTATAAGTCCCGGAAATTTTGCAGAAGGTATTAAGGCACTCGACAGCATAGGATGTGATATCATCGTTGACGATGTCACCTTTATTACTGAGCCTTATTTCACTGACGGAGTGGTTTCTCAAGCGGTAGATGAAGTTGCGGCTAATGGAGTAAGCTATTTCACAGCTGCCGGTAATTTCGGAAGTGCTTCTTACGAGGGGACATTTAATCCGGTTCCTGCACCATCAGGATTTACCGGTTTCGCTCATGATTTCGGTGGTGGTGACCTCTATCAAAATGTCAGCCTGAAAGCCGGGTCATATACGATTGTGTTGCAATGGGAAGATGCGTTCTATTCCTTGGGACAACAACCCGGTGCATTAAATGATTTTGATATTTATCTTGTAAATAACAGTGGAGCTATTCTCTTTGGATTCAACCGTAACAATCATTGGAAAGATCCTTTTGAAGTACTTCCGTTCACTGTGAGCGGTAATACTCAAGCTAATATTATGATCACAAGAAAAACCGGAACCGGAAACGTTAAGATTAAGTATATCGTTTTCCGTGGTGATGCCACCATCAATGAGCATAATCAGGGTACTTCTACTATTGTAGGACAATCTAATGCTACCGGAGCAATCTCTGTTGGTGCAGTTCTTTTTTCAAACACACCTGTATTTGGCGTTAACCCACCAACGGTAGCATCTTTCTCTTCCAGAGGAGGACATTTAATTAATGGAATTGACCGTAATAAACCGGATCTCACAGCACCAAATGGAGTAAACACAACGGTTGCCTTAGGTGGTCAGAATATTGACGGTGATGCTTTCCCGAATTTCTTTGGAACCTCCTGTGCTGCACCACATGCTGCCGGAGTTGCCGCCTTGCTGGTGAATGCAAAGAGTAAATTCCATAACGGTGCCACCTTTACTCCTGAACAGATGAGAACTGTATTACAAACTACAGCTATTGACATGTATGGAGCAGGATATGATATAGAGTCAGGATATGGATTTATTCAGGCGGATACGGCATTGAAAACTTTAGCTGCACCGTCTCCTATTCTTCTCACGCACGACCTGTCCAATAATGCATTAGTTCCCGGCACGGATACGGTTGAAGTCATCATCGGAGGTAAATACTTCAATGATAACACCGCTGTCATCTTTAAGTATGATACCATTCCTGCAACAACATTGTCGTCTACTACATTGAGTGTGATCATACCTCCATTCCTGGGGAATCCTCCTTTAAGACTTTACAATCCGCCAATCAGCCCAAGTGGCCTTGATGGTGGTGTATCAGATACTATCTATCTCATCGGAGCTCCCATTTCTAATGTTGTGATTACCGCCGATAGTAAGTCGAAAAAGTACGGTGAACAAATACCGGATTTCAGTGCAACGGTTACTGTTAATGGTCAATCCTTATTGGAAGCCGGACTTACCTTAGCTGATCTTGGTCTTGAAAACAATATTACATTCACGAGTCCTGCAACAACAGGTAGTAATGTAGGGTTGTACTTCATTCAGGCCGCTTCCAATGTTACCGACTTATCACTACCAGCATCACAAGTATTACAGACGCTCTACAATTACCAGTTTGTAAACGGTTTGCTTGAAGTGAAGAAAATGCCGGTTATCATTACTCCAAACGACACAACCATTACTTATGGCGATCGGATTGAATCAGTAAACTTCACCTATACTTATCCTGATTCGCTTATCACGACGGCAGAACAAGTGAGCTTCTTCAATAATCTCAAAACCTCACACGAAATTGATCTCGCCAGTGAAATCGCACTTGTTGATGCAAGAGCTTTGGTGAACGGTCGCGCATTGGTAAATGCTGATATTGAAAATTTAAGTTGTATGGCAAGTGCGAGAGCATTGGTCAACGCACGTGCATTGGTAAATGCAAGAGCATTGGTGAATGGTTCTTTCACGATCGATACAGCAAGGGTTGTAGATGTAGCTGTTGCTTCTATATTCAACTTCCAGGAAGATCCGGACACCGCAGTTCTCGTTAATGCACGGGCGTTAGTAAACGGACGTGCACTTGTAAATGCCAGAGCGCTGGTAAATGGCAGAGCTTTGGTAAACGGAAGAGCGTTAGTGAATGCCCGTGCCCTCGTTAATGGAAGAGCATTGGTGAACGGCGAAACAGTTTCTGATACCACCACTGAAGATGATTTAATAGTCATTATTGATGAAGATGATGTGGATGCCCCGGAAGGAGATTCACTGACTTTTAATTCAATCAGTATGATCACGGGAATAAATGTGGGCGTACACTCCATTGTTCCCGGGGCATTGCTCTCGGAAAATTTCGATGTGACCTATGAACTCGGTTCATTGACGATTATTCCTGCGCCATTAACAGTTACTGCAAATGATACCAGTATTGATTGCAGCGGTGCAACTCCGGTGTATACTTCAACCATTGATGGTTACAGATACAATGATCTAGACAGCAATCTGGTAACCGGCGGACCGAGCTATACCATTCTTGACAACAACAATGTGGTTGTTAACACACCAACGATTCCTGCAGGTAATTACACCCTTGTTCCCTCCAACTTACAGATGGTACAACCATCCAATTATTTAGTCAGCTATGTCAATGGAAATCTTGTGAGTAGCGCGTCCAATGTAGTTGTTGGATCTGCCGGCCCTATCAGCAGCAGTGGTGCAACGGTTGGATGTCAGAGCGGTATTAACGGTGC
This sequence comes from Bacteroidota bacterium, assembly GCA_016713925.1. Classification (NCBI taxonomy): domain Bacteria; kingdom Pseudomonadati; phylum Bacteroidota; species Bacteroidota bacterium. Next base: position 926,517 of record JADJOH010000008.1, on the reverse strand, counting down.
TGTTGTACTGAGTGTTGATTCTATTCCGGGTGCTACCTCCTATGTTTGGACAGTTCCTTCGGGATGTATAATCACTGCAGGTCAGGGCACCAGAAATATTCTGATGAGTTGGACCAACATTAGTATACAGGCGGGTATCAGTGGTCAGGCTTGTGTATATGGGGCCTCAGGTTGTGTAACGGGTGCGAGTGCATGCCGTACTATTGACTTACAGGTGGCTGCTCCGGTTACCCCTCCATCCATTTCAGGAGCCGGAAAACTATGCCCGGGTGACGTCATCACCTATTCCATTGCCCCTGTTGCAAGAGCTTCCTCTTACTCGTGGACTCCTCCTGCAGGAATGAGTATTACGTCAGGTTCAGGAACTAATATCGTCAGCGCGCAGGTTAATGCAGGCTATACCGGAGGAACAATGAGTGTATCTGCATCCAATGCTTGCGGAACAAGTCCTCTGCGTTTGAAAACCCTACAACTCAACTTGCCCGGAACGCCCACCACCATATCCGGACTTAAAAACGGTCTCTGCAATACAACCGGATCATCCTACTTCGTTCCATCCGTAGTGAATGCTAACACCTATAGCTGGACGCTCAGTAATGGATCTATCAGTTCCGGACAAGGCACCTCCACCATAGCAGCTGACTTTAACATTTTCTCTACTTCTGTTATTACAGTGCGGTCTGTAAACAGTTGTGGCATGAGTGCTCCACGGACAATTACGGTAACTGGGCATCCTGCACAAGCAGCGCCGATCAGCTATAGTTCACTGAATGTCTGTACAAACACCATGGATGATTTCAGTGTGCCAACAGTGACTGGTGCTTCCGTATACAACTGGACATTATCCGGTGGCGGCACGGTGGCCATTGGACAAGGCACCAAGAACATCTCTGTTCAGTGGTCAGGCACACCTATGACCAATCAGGTGTTACAACTTGTCACTTCCAATGATTGTGGAAACAGTCCGATAAGAAGTCGGAGTGGTATCAATATCAATAATTGTGTAAGGTTTGACAACACCAGTAATGTGATCAATCTGAATATGTTCCCGAATCCGGCCAACGGACAGGTGACTGTGAAATTCGATGCCCTCGAAAGCAGCGACTACCGTTTACGCATTACCGACGTTACAGGAAGAACAATGTATTTCAAAGAAGGTGTATCGGTTATCGGTGAAAACATAGATCAGGTGAACATTGAACATTACGCTGCCGGCATCTATCATTTAATAGTAGAAATGCAGGGTAAACAACAACAGTTAATCCTAATGGTCAATTAAATTGTTCATTGAAATTAAAAGCCCCGTTGATCTTTTTCAGCGGGGCTTTTTTTATTTCTAACTGCCTTCAATTGATAAAGCGCGACAATTCAAAATACATTGGAAGGCTGCTTTTTTCAGCATCCAACTTTTCAAGAAGGGAATTGATCAGTGTACTAAGAACTATTTTCCCCAGCTTTGAATTGCACGATCATCTCCCGCAGAAAGGAGTATGCCATTTTCCAGCCACAGCAATTTGTTGACTGAATTGATATGCCCTTTACCATCGTTACCTTCTAATCTTTCCATCACTTCCATCGTACCGAAGTTCCATGTCTTTACAGTCTTATCGCGGCTGGCGGTAGCAAAATACTGCCCGGAAGGATCAAACGCGATATCATAAATCGCAAAATTATGAGCGGGAATAGTTTCCAATAGCTTCAAAGAACCTGTATCATATAAATGAAGATGCGCATCACGTGGTCCGCTTAAAAAATACTTTCCATCGGGAGAAAAGCAAAGGGCATTCACAGAAAAATCCGGTTGATGTGCCTGAAATCGTTCAAGTAATTTCAAAGATGGTAATTCCATCAGAACAATACTACCATCTCCGCAGGCAATTAATGCTATATTTTCAGATGCATTGATGGCCACCGAACGCAACTTTTTTTCGGTAATCCGTAGCCGTTGCACCACCGAAAAATCGCTCTCATCTAAAATGGCGACCACTCCATCTCCTCCTAAGGAGATCAACAAATGATTTTTCTCGCTAAAACCGATACTAAACACCGGGCCATCGTGCAATTGAAGCAGACGCACCTCTTTGTTTTCAGAAAGGTCAATGACGTGAATTCCTCCCTTGCCCTGCCCCACCAGGAGCTGGTTTTTGACCTGCAAATACCGCATAGTGTAAACAGCATCACTGGTCCGGGCAATGAGGTCACCATCGGCTTTTAGATTTAAATTCCATTTCGCCACCACTTTATCCCCGGCTCCGGAAAAGAAAGTATCAGGCTCAGGCCCGGGTTCAAGGCTATAGACAGAGCCGGTATGGCCGGTAAATCGATGTAAAAGTGAATAATGCATGGAACAAAAATAGTCTATACGAAAATATCCGCCCTCGATCGAGGAAGAAGGAGCATGGTCAACTTGACAAATTGTGGTGAAGATGAATTGAATATGACAAAATTATATTCGTCGGAATCTTATTTTTTATACTTTTATAATCTGATTCTAATTTTAATTAACATGAAAAATCTTCTTACACTTTCCCTCTTAGCGCTTATTTCCTCCTCTCTTTTAGCTCAAAATTGCCCGCCACCCACTGCTCAAATGGATCTCGACATCAACAATGTCAGAGCGAAGATATTGAATGGAGGAGATCTCTGGAATGATCCGGTACAACAAACACCACTCTATGAGGTTCCGATTGGCAGTGGCAAGAATGCCATCTATGCCGGCAGTTTCTGGATTGGCGGATTAGATGCAGGCAACCAGGTTTATGTTGCTGCTCAAACTTACCGGCAACAAGCATCGAATGACTTCTGGCCCGGCCCCATCAGCAAGAACCCCTTTTCAGGGGCAATATCGGTCTCCAACACTGTATGTAGTGATTTCGACATGCTCTTTCCAATCACGAAAGCGGAAGTCCTCAGTTTCATCAGTGGAGGACCTGCAACAAGCAATATCAACAACTGGCCGGGTAACGGAAACGTCTCAAATTTCCAATTGCCTAATCTTGCTCCCTTTTTTGATGCGAATAACGATGGACAATATGATCCTCAGAATGGAGATTACCCTTACTTCAATTTTACCGGCAGTTATCCAACTGACCCTTTTAGCGGAGAACCACTTTGCGATGATTATGTATTCGGTGACAAAGCTATCTGGTGGGTATTCAACGATATTGGAAATATAAAAACAGAAACCAACAGCGCCGGTATCGGCCTTGAAATCCGCGCTATGGCTTTCGCCTATTCTTCATCGAATACCATTATAAACAATACAACATTTTACAAATACCAGATCATCAACCGCGGTAGCATTACACTTTTTGATACACATGCCGGTATCTGGGTGGACCCTGACCTGGGAAATGGTGTAGATGATTTTGTTGGATGCGATGTTTCCCGTAATCTGGGTTATGTTTACAATGGAGATGCTGATGACGATGGCACTTTTGGGTATGGATTATTACCTCCTGCTGCAGGAGTAGATTTACTGAGGGGGCCACTTGCAGATGTAAACGACACCATCGACAATGACCGTGACGGTATTATGGATGAACCGGGCGAACGTATAAATATGAGCTCTTTTCTTTATTATACCAACACCAACAATGTCCCCAATGGAAATCCCGGAAACACTGTGGACTATTACCAATATTTATCTGCCAACTGGCTGGACAGTTTACCCATTACGTATGGAGGAGATGGCAGAGGCACCGGACCGGGCGCTACCACCACACCAACTACTTTCATGTTTCCTGATAACACGAATTCCCTTTTCACTACTCCTGGACAATGGGAACCGCGGGCATTCAACCGAACGACATGCGCTTTTTAATGGGATCAGGACCCTTTACGATGCAACCCGGTGAAGTAAATTATATGAGTGATGCTGTGATCTGGACCAGGACTTCTACTGCAGGAAGTAATATGCCCTCTGTAACAGAATTGCAATCGGCATCTGATGTGGTTCAATCCTTATTTGATGACTGTTTCACAACAACCGGTTTACAAGAAGCAGGAATGATCAAAGGAATTCAAGTATTTCCGAATCCCTTCACGAAAAACTGCAGCATTGATTTCAGTGAAACGGACCTTAAGGAAGCAAGGATCAGGATATTCAATATAAAAGGTCAACTTTTGCTTGATGAAAAATATAACAAAAGTTCAAACGTCTTTTCCTTTGGAGAAAGTTTAAATGCCGGTGTGTATGTCATAGAAATACGTAACGGAAACAAAGCTTTCTCTCAAAGAGTGGTGAAATATTAAGTTAAATCACTCCAATTCCTAAATTATAAATATCCGGGTTTCCCTGAAGAGGAATGGCGTGAGCATTTATTTGAGAATTGTTAATTTGAAGTAGATTTGCTGCATGAAACCCGAAATAAAGAGCATCCTTTACAGTTTCATTCCGGGTTTTATCCTGATTCTTTTACTCAGTATAATTAAATACTACGAAGTACAGACGGATACCAGCTTCGCATCCTACGGCCTGTTTCCAAGATCAATCCCAGATCTCCGGGGAATCCTTTTCTTCCCGCTCATTCATAAAGATTACGATCATCTTTTCTCCAATGCCATACCGTTATTCATCCTGATGGCCATGCTCCGTTATTTCTATAGAGAAGTCTCTTTAAAAGTTTTTTTGCTGACCTGGATACTTGGAGGGTTATGGTTATGGCTGGGAGGTCGTGCTTCTTACCATATCGGAGCCAGCGGACTGGTTTATGGTTTATCTTCTTTCATCTTCTTCAGCGGTATTTGGCGCAGAGAACGAAGAATGCTCGCGGTGAGTTTTATCGTGGTGTTCCTTTACGGAGGAATGGTTTGGGGGATTTTTCCCTGGTTTAAAGAAACAAGTTGGGAAGGACATTTATTTGGCGGGTTGGCGGGATTACTATTATCATGGGTCTATCGAAAAGAAGGACCACAACGAACCAAATATCAGTGGGAAGATGAACCTGATGAATTTGATGAATTTGAAAATTTGAAGATGGGGGAATTTGAAGATCTCCCTATGCGGGAGACAGGTTTGAAAATGGATGAATTTGAAGATCTCCCTATGCGGGAGACAGGTTTGTCGGGAGGAGCCGCTCCCGATCGCGAGCAAAAATCTCCGGAAGGAGATGGCGCCTCGCGAAAAATGGGAGGATCTCCCTATGCGGGAGACAGGTTTGAACATGGAACGGGCGAGGTGAGTGTTTTGAAGAGGGGGGATGATAATGAGTCAGGATTGAAAGATGGGGAAGAGGAAATGAAGTTAGAGGATGGTGAGGAGTTAAAGGAAAGTGAAAAAGTCGTTGGACAGGATTTATTTGATCTTTCTTCGCCGAAGATTACTTATGAGTATATTGAGCCGAAAAAAGATGAGGATAGGAACCGTGCCGGTCGGCAGGCAGGCGCTGATGATGCAAGTTCCAAGGATTCGGATAAAAGATAGAAATTTAAGCCTCAGATAAGTATTATATTAAAACTTAGTGTTCCTTAGTGTCCTTAGTGCCTTAGTGGTTACTTCTATATACATTATATGGTTAAGATTGAACATATCGGAATTGCAGTAAAATCGCTCGAAACGTCGAACGAACTTTTCGCAAAATTATTTAACGTACCCAGCTATAAATCGGAAGAAGTGGAATCGGAAGGAGTACTGACTTCATTCTTCCAGGTAGGTCCCAATAAAATTGAGCTCCTGGTGGCCACAAATCCCGAAAGTCCCATTGCGAAATTCATTGAAAAGAAAGGGGAAGGAATTCATCATATCGCCTTTGAAGTAGACGATATTTATGCCGAGATGAAACGACTCGAAGGAGAAGGATTTACACTACTTAACAAAGAACCTAAACCCGGTGCGGATAATAAGCTCATTTGTTTTTTACATCCTAAGAGCACGAATGGGGTTTTGGTGGAACTTTGTCAGGAAATTAGATGATTCGAAAATTTGAAGATGGGTTGATTTGAAAATCCAATATTCAGGTGCAGATTAGAATTATTTTATGAATTATAATTGATGATTAATGGTTGATTGTAGGTGATTAATGGTCGAGTATTGAGGATTGAGATTGCTGATTGGTGGTTGATTATTTCGCCATCTTAAGTAAAGGTTTGAGGATCTCATATGCATGGAGATAAGGTTAAGTTTTTGGCATCTAAAACAATGAGCTGAAATAATAGTGGCTATGTTTACAAATAAATAGTAAGATTGAGATTGCTACTATACTTTCTTAATCATGATGTATGATCAATTTACTCACCATAACATGTTCTCCCAACGCTCTTAAAAAATAATAACCCGAGGGAAAATCCGATGTCGAGAAACTTAGAATAGAGTCACCTTCCTTGACTTCGATTTTTGAAATTAATTGACCTGTCAAATCCACAAGTTCAATTTGTTTAATCCAACTTGATTTTGCAAGTGAAATATACACCAAATTATTGGCAGGATTTGGGTAAATCAACATCCCCTCATCTGATACTTCATTGAGTGAAGTTGTGAATGCGGATATAGTATTACTAAATGGGGAAGTTGTATTGATCAGTGTATCAGTGGCTGTAGCAGAAAAATAATCTAACGACGAAACATTCACCAAAGGAATAACAAAAGTTGCATATCCAGTTGTATCCGAAAGAAGACTACTCATTCTCAAATATTTTTCTCCTTCACCGAATCCCGATGGATCTGGTGCAGCAGACGAAAAGACTTCTATGGCATACCCGCTACTGGGTTTTGCAAACAAATGCCCATACAATAATGCCTGAGCGCCTGAAAAAACTATTGAGTCCAGAATAGGTGAAGGAATAACAGGATTTCCGTATCCGTTTTGATAGTCAAAAGTTTTAATACCTAAGGAGTCGTTATTGTACAAAATATTTCTACGGATGGAAATCCCTGTAACTACCTTATTTGAATTCGAAACATAGATACCATGACCACCATTATCATGAATGCTATTTTCCTTAATTGTATGGTTAAATACTTGAAATATTAAAGGTTGAAATGAAGACGTTCCTGCGGAAATGTTTATTCCATCTTGAACACAATTTGATATAAGATTTCGGATAATTTTTCCATTAAAAATGTACGATTCAATCGCATTTGGCCCTCCCACACTTACTTTAATCCCACTAAAGGTACAATTCTGAATGGTGTTTTCTTCTATAGAGTAATTATAAATATAATTTCTTCTATTCCCTGTTCCACGATTCTCTATTATAACTCCATTCCCGAAGTTTGAAATTACATTTCTTCGGATAATAAAATCAAAAATTCTTGAAATAGCATATCCTGTTCCACCAACGCTAATCTCAATTCCTGTAAATTGATTAGCTCCCATAATAACATTACTATCAATTTCCAGATTGCTAATTCTCCCATGAAAATTACCGGTACCGCCTGAATAAAGTTGAATACCATAAATACAATATATCTCATTTTGTCGAATCTGCAAATCACTTATTCGACATCGCTCAACACCATTTCCACTTTGAAAAATGAAAATACCGTAAGAATTTAAACTGTAAATAATATTTCTATAAATAGTAATACTCTTAAATTTCACAATACCTGGCCCACTTTGGTCTAAATCTATGCCGCTACCAGCATTTGTACTATCAAAATAGTTTTCACTAATTTTAATGCTATTAATTCTACTAGAACCATTATTATACAAAGAAACACAACCAACAAATATATTTCTAAACGAATTATTTTCAACCTTTATTGAATCTAATTGCCCCCCACAAATGACTAGAAAACCGTAAGCAAAGTTGGACACTTGATTATTTTTAAAAAGAAGTTTTATAACATTCGTATCAACACGGGTTTCAGTTACAATAGCACAAGCTCGACTAAATGCCGAACCATTACCATTGAAGCTGTTATTCAATAATCTAAAATCTCTTGAAGAATCACTCAACTCAGAAACTAATCCGAGTTCCACATTTAGAAAAATGTTACTGTCTACAGTTAAATCAATGTAAGTAGCTGATCTGGCATAAATCCCAATATTACAATTTTCTAATACTAAATTTTTAAATAATATATTTGAGATTATCTGATTTGATAAAATCGGGAAATGAATTCCATGCTGGCTCGGGTTAGAAACAATTCTCAGTCCGCAAATTTGGATGTTTGGTTTTTTTACAATGAAAACACTTGAAGATAATGGACTTCCATTAATCCTAACAACATTGATTGGGAATTGACTAAATGGCTGACTCAAGCCGTCAATAAAAAAGTGAATCGGTAATATCAGGCAAATTAGTCATTAAATTTATTGACCATGAGCCCATACCAATAATGTTAAACTTTATAGTGTCCTTCCCCGATGTAGTATTTGCAAGGGTAAGTGCTGTTCTTAATGAACCGGGCCCTATGTCTAGGTCGTTGGTTACGTTAAATATTGCAGCATTTGAATGTTGTCCAAAAAATATAAGAAAGCATATTTTAAAAATAAGATTCTTCATGTCACAAATTAATTAATGTATGTAATATCAAATATGATATCTATTGCGAAATTAAAAAATAAAATTATCAATTACAAATAAAAATACCCTATTACAAGTTCCCATCTCCTGACCAGTTAAATTTCTGCAATGGTTCTATCCATTGGTATAAGTCGGACAGCCTACGAAATAATCGATAAATATTTAACCTCTACTAATTCTCCTGACTCCACTTTTAACAATTCGGCATGTAATCCTGTTCGTATGGCCCCTTCCACATGCTGAATACTATCATCAATAAAAAGAGTTCTTGACTTATCCAGATTGTTTTCCTGTAGTACTCTCTCAAAAATCTCCGCATCGGGTTTGCGCATGCCCATTTGGCAGGAATAATAGTGCCTTTCGAAAACGCGTTCAAACTCCCCTTGTCCATATACGTTGTCTGCCATTTTAGTAAAAGAATCCACGTGAATTGTATTGGTATTACTTAGTAAAAAGATACGGTACCTCTCCCCTACTTTACGCAGCCACTCCACGCGGTGTACCGGGATGTCCAGCAACATGGCATTCCAGGCTTTGTCAATTTGTTCATCTGTTGTTTCGGAAGGGAGATATTTCCTCAGTTCCGCACGGAAATTTTCGGGAGGCATAATTCCTTTTTCGAAATCATCAAAAAGGTGGTATTGCTGCGCCTTTGAATAGATCTCATTGAAATTTTTTAGTCCGAGATCAATGAAGGCTTGTGCAGTCCGATTGTAATCGAGATTGATGATGACGCCGCCGAGGTCGAAGATGATGTTTTCAAATGTTTTCATTAGAGTAACAACAAAGCTAAATAAAATACAAAGATAACTCCCAACAATAAATTTTAGAAAAATAACAGGGAAGCAGGAAGCTGAATTGCACAAGAAAGAACATTAAAATAAAGGATACCAATTAATGTTGTACCATGGCTTTATCAGAAAAGATTCCCTTTTCTGTTTCATATTGCAAAATATAACATCCATCAGGGACAGAAGAAACATCGATCATCAGTAAATTAGCTGAAGCTTCATATTTTCTCTGAAATAAGACACGCCCTGTTAAATCAATCAATGAAACTTTACCAATGTCAATGGTGATCTCCCGGCTCATAAACAAGTTATCATCAGCCGGTAACGGAAAAACACGAATACCCGCCATCATTTCTTCTTTCACAGTTTGCACAACAGATGAATCAATCGCGTTACTGAATTCAGAAGTTGAACTCAATGCTACATCTGTGGCTGTTGAAGAATAATAAAGATTAGAAAGGTTCACAGGAATACTAACCTGGAAAGAGGCGTACCCGGTAGCATCGGTGAAGACCGGTTGTGTGGAAAAATAATATTTACCCTCCCCTTTCCCATTGTTACCGGGGACATTATTGGCGTAAAACTGAATATCATAAGCAGTAAATGGTTGTGTTATTACATGGCCCGCCAAAGTCCCTGTTTGTGCATTGACCCAATCGGGGATAGGTTCAGGTAATTTCGGGTTTGCATAAATAGAAGTGGGACTTTCAAATATTCCTGTCAAACCATTTCCAGAAATACTATTACGTACTATATGAACCCCTTGAAAAGGATTTGTGCTGCTGGTCTCCAGGTTTATGCCATGTTCGGTATTGCTGAATATTTCATTATCACCAATAAAAACATCATCAATCAACCTGTTTCCACCATTATTTCCATAAGCGTTAATACTTATTCCATTACCGGGACACTGGCTAATAACATTACTGTCAATTACGAAATTGCTAATATTTGTTTTTGCAGAAGATATGGCGCTATAGGAAATGCCGATACCGTTGTCAAAACTATTTGAAATGGTATTCCGCCGGAGAAGGACATTAGTAACACTACTCCAGAAAGATCCGGTTCCATGGCAAAAAAAACGGATACCATTGTTATTTACTTCAGTCATTGTGTTTCCAATAATCGAGAGACTGTCTATAGTGGCATAAACCAATCCTGTTCCGCCTGCTTCAATATAAATTCCGTAAGGTATATTGTTGTTCTCCACCAATACATTTGAAAACAATTCAGTGGACAGAGGAGATGTACCGGTAAGCGCAAAAGCAAGTGTTCCATATAAACTATTATTTCTAATGGTTATATCCTTATATACTAATGTATCACTTGACGCCAAGCACCAGAAGCTGATCCCGCCACAGGAATCGAGTACATTGCCCTCCACTAAAACATGTTTGCAAGAGTCGTTATTACCACTTCCATCGCCGAAGTTAATTCCAACTCCTCCGCGCATCGCATCAATGGTATTACCAATAATGCTCAAGGTATCGATTTTAGTAAATCCCCTAACTACAATTCCGGATACACAATTTCTAATACTGTTCCCAAGAATTGATATATTAGTTACCTTTCCGTATGGAAAAGAAAACTCGCATAAAACAACAGCTACCGAAAAAGAGGAAGTATTATGTCCGATAAATTCGTTGTTAAAGATGGAAACATCTTTAGAATAATACCTCGGCGTATAATTAATATTAATATCCGTACAATTCCAGAACTTATTGGATGAAATAATAACATTACGAAAACCGTAATGTTTTATACTAATACCGTATTTAGAATCCTGGAAAACATTTCCGGAAATTAGCAGGTTATTATTAGTAGAATTCCCAAAACCCAAATAATCAGAAAAAATGCCCGCTCCAACATTGAAAGATCGGAACTTCAATCCACTTATAGAAATATTATTAGAATGGAGCATTATTCCATGCGATATATTTAATGAATAGGCATCTATAGTCACAAGATTAAGTGGAAAACTGCTGCCAGGCTGTGTATTCCCGTCAATGGAGATTGAGTCATTAAGTGGTGGCAGTGGTGTAAGAATGTTAATATTCCAGCTTGAACCGGGTATTTGAAACTGTATCACATCTGCTCCTGAGGAAGCATTTGCCATGGTGACCGCATCCCGCAAAGAGCCGGGACCGGCATCGTTGGTATTGGTTACAGTGTAAACGACGGCGAAAGACATTGAATTTATCCAACACAAATGTACCATTAGCAATATTCTAAATAAGCCTTTATAGGTTTCCATCCTTATAGCATTAACTGCGAATAGCAATTACTAATAATCAATTCAACTAACAATAGTACAAAATAAATCCTTTATATTAAAAAGAAAATTACACCTGTATATCTAAACACAACCATCTGCATCCTATTGGCACTTCTTAGTTTTTTACCAACTTCAACGTAACCCATTCGTTCATCGATTGAATTGAAATAAAATACATACCATTGATCAGGTCACTGCAATCCAATTGAATTTGCTGTACCCCGTTTCGAAGTTGGACAGCATTGAATGATTTAACCACCCGTCCGGCAATATCCAACACCTCTATTTGAACTCCTTCATTTGGTTGCCCTCTATAGTTAAAAAGCAAATTCACTTCTCCTCCTGTAGGATTCGGATAAAGTTTCAAACCATCAAAGGCAGCTATTTCTTCTGCTGAAGTATTGGTCACCTGAATAATTCCGTCTATCGGTGAAAGTGAAATTGGTGTTACCTCCGGATCGAAGGCTCTGTAGTCATTCAAACTGATAGTGACCGTTGGACTTCCGGTATAAGCGGCATTCACTACAAAACTGATATCAGCTAATTCTCCATAAGCAGACACCTGATCTCCATCCAATCGCGCAAGGCTCACAGCTGCAATTCCATTTGTTTCATCCGCACGATGATACATGATGCAGTTACTATCAGGACAGAGCCAGTTGTTCACAGTGGTAACTTCATAAGAACCGGGAACAATCAACCCGGGCGGCACACCTACTTTAAAGCCAATCGCAGAAAGCAAATCCACCGGAAGAACATTGTTTCCGGCCATCACTTTCAGATGAACGGTATCCCCGGCTGCAAAGACCGACCCAACAGGAACTACAGCGAGGTCCGGACCGGCGGCCGGTCTCTGTGGATCAGGATTGGCTAACGGATGGGACTGTCCGTAGTTGGAGATCACTACTGTAGTGTCGTCCTGATCAATCCATCCGTCGCCGTTGGCATCTGCGTGGTGCATGTTGCTACCGTTCGATTACAAATCATTCCATAAAAGTGAAGGCTGGGCCACCCATGTGGTGGAAGGATCGTTCGGACGTGATGTGCTAAAACGGTTATAATAAAGTCCGATCGGCAGGAGGTCGAAATTATCCACATTTTTAGTGCTGTCACAATCACCGGGCCATACTTCTCCAATAAGCGGATTGAAACTATACTCATCAGCACCGATGGTGGGATTAGCTCCCCGTGCATCACCGTCAATATCGGTCGTGATTCCCGGCCAGGAAGTTCCCGGCATGGTGATGGAATTTCGGAGGTGCATATCCGTAAGAGTCGTGTATTCTGCAGAAACAGAGTCTGACTGAGCATCAAAACCGGTAACCGTTCTCCAGCCGGACAGCGTATAGTCACTGCCGTTGTTCTTAAAATTGATCGGTGAACCCACTGATTGATACCTGTTATAATTGAACGAATTGAAAAAAGTCGGTGAGCTTATTTCGATAGCGAAGCTACCATTTGAACGCACCAGGTTATTCACGAAATTAAACCCTCCATTGGTAAAAATCTGAATACCGTGCCCAAAGCTATTATTAATGACATCTACGTTAGTTCCATTAATATATGCTCCCGCTACCGGCAGCCAAAAGGGAGCAGACGAGAAAATATTATTAGCGATCAGGCAATGATTGGCGGGAGGACAATCGCAATAGACATTCAGCACCTCATCTCCCCAAACTTCCGACGTAACACTATTGTTGGTGATCCGGAATGAATCACACTGGTTGATCTGTATCCACGATTTCACGTCATCGCCAATGGCTTCAATTCGATTCCCATCGATGATCAGGCTATCCGTCTTCACCAACTGAAATCCGTTTGTTTGTTTCGCTTCATTGTTTGTAATAACGATGTTCCGGACCCGTGGAATATTTCCTCCCACACTAACGGCCATACCTCCATTCCTGAATTGGTTGTCTTGAATGCGCAGATTATACCCCTGATAGCTATAAAACAAATTGGACGCTCCGATAGCTAAACCTGTTGACTCAACACCGTTCAATTTACAATAGCGCACGTTAATGTCGTGTGATACCAGCAGGTAAAATACAGACCTCGAACCGGCATCATTTTGCATGGCATCATATGCTCTGGGCAAATGGTTATTCAAAGTCATGTACTCAAAACTGCAATAAGAAGCGTTTGCAAGCTGGAACAATGTACGGTAATAACTGTAATCTGTATTAAACGAAACAACTACATCCTCTGTATTGCCGGTACGGGATGTCCATACAACAGAGTCGATATCGCTGGCAAAGGGAATAGAATCGATCCGGATCTGTTCCAGATAAGATCCCGGCTCTATAGCAATTTTAACCGGACCAGATACGCCGCACGTTTTTAGAGTTGTCGCCGAGGCTTGTATGTTATCAAAATAACAGGTATCACATCCGGCTGAGTAGGTTCCTGCCAGTGGTGCTGTACAAATAATTTGACTTTTTATGATGGTATCATTTTCCTGAAAATTATCGGAGATACTATTGACATGATGCACCCAAACCTTCATTCGATTATAGGTTCTATTAAAGTTATATCCATTCACAAAAAAAGAAAGCGTGTCGCCGGTGATCATATTCCCATTCCAGGTAATAGTTTGCACGGGATCGTTATTGATGCGATACTTTAATTCCATAGCAGTAACCGGAACTACAGATTTACTTTTCACTTTCATTCGAATATTGCGTACAGCCGGACCGGAAGTAGTGATATCACTGAGTATTACAGAATCCATCTCTACATCCAACAGATTAGGATCATACGCTTCATAACAATTGCTTCCACAACTTCCGTTGTTGGTGTGAATAGTTCTCACCGCTCTAAATTGTGTTGGGGTGCCTGTAGAATGAAACACCTGATGATTACCACATGCATCTTGCTGCAAGGTAACTCCTGTAAAATTAGAAGTACGATCCGCACCTAACAATTCTCCATTTAAGCCGAAACGCAATAAATAAGATCCAATAGTAGGCGTAGGAGAAACATTAAAAGGATTGTTTTGGCCATCCACAATTAAAAAATTGGATGACATTGCCGCGAGTACGCTCACAGAGCCATCACTATTTACACCCACGCCATTAAACTTCATTGCATCTGCATAAACGATCCAATTGAGTACACCGGCAGCAGTAAAGGAAGCTGCAAATTGGTATTCGCTGTTCGTAACCGGGAAAGTAAGCGTGCCATTGCTGGTAATCAATTTATTTTTTGCGCGACCTACAAATACAAAATGCCCATTCGAAGTTTCCTTGAAGTCGGTGATAAACTCAGGCTGACCACTCATCAGTGTTACCGCATCTGTAAATCCGGTGTTCAAATTATATCGGCTAATGAAAAGGCATTTTTCTAAACCTGTTCCTATCGGTAAAGAATTTGAGAGTGGTTGATTCTTAAAATAAATGGATGATCCAATCGTAGACGCATCTAATAATCCTCCGAGGAGCAAATCACCTGAGGGAGATTTACGAGCCATGAGATTCTGACGCAAGGTATCGTAATCAAAAAATTGATTCACCAATGGGTATTTCACCTTGAACTTAGCCGGATAATTAGAACTACTTGAACCAACAGTTCCAAAAGCATTTAGGTTAAGTATTTTTCCGTCTTCATTCATCTCCATGATAAAAGCTTCTCCTTTATTGTTGATGGAAGGCACGTAGCGATAGAGACCATCAGGCGTTTGAAATTCGCATCCTTTCCATGCATTTATACCAACGGCAAAAATGCGATTGTCGATGGTGATCATATCCGAAAAATCGGCCAGTGGAGCTTCTATGGCCCATTTAAATTCACCTTTGTCGTTCAATTTAACAATCGCGTTTTTGTTACGAATGTAATTACCCAATACATCAAATCGTGCCTGAGCCACATAATGCGTTGCAAAGTAAGTACTGGCCATCCGATCCGAAGTAATACCATTGATTAATCCCTGAGCACCGGGGTTATTTCCCAATGAATTAAAGGTGGTTAAATGCTTCCTGATTCCATTTGAATCGAGACGTAAAACGTATGGGATAAAGGCAAAATTAGACGACTGTGCATTGAAGCCAACAGCATGCAAATTATTAAAATCATCCAAACAATATTTGTAGGTACTTGTAGGAATGGTGCCGATGAACGTATCCACATCACACGAAACAGTGCTGGAGCCAGGCAGAGGTCCGTAAATATAAACCGGCTTGCGAATGATTTTACTGCACGTATAATCCAGTCGCGCAAGGAGGGTAATGGTATCAATCCCGGCCACAGAAAAAACAGGATTTACCGGAATCAATCCGGTAGCAGTTAATGGATTTGCGTTCGGACCAAAATCCCAATCCCATGCATTGAAACCGGAAGAGGTTGCACTCACACTCAGAGGTTGTCCCACGCCGGCTTGTAATGTTCCGGGGACAGCAACAGAAGTTGCACGGTAAGTGATCGGGAATGAACCGGGTAGCGTTTTAAGGCAATTAAGTGCTTTATATCTTGCAGTTACGGTAATAGTAACACCGGAGGTAACAGGACCAACCGGGATAATGATAGTTCCACCTGTACCATCTACTTTGGTAAATGGAGCATTAGAACAATAATAATCCCAACCGGGCTCTGAGTTATAAATCAACATCGAAGTGGTGTCCCCTGTGCAGATCGTATCACGGTAAAGGCTAGCCGAAACATTGACATTCGGTGTCGCAATCCATAAAGAATCTATTACTTCCAGCGTATCTGATCCGCAGGAGTTGGTGTAGATGGCGCGGATACGATAAGGTTTCACAACGGACTGATTGGTAGTGGTAGCTAGTGAGATGGTATCTCCGTTACCACCCGTAGAAGTCACAAAGGTATTACCATCAAACAGCGCGTAATTCACAAAAATCTGACTGTTGGGAATGCGAAAACGCCCTTGTCCGTTTTGACAGATGGTATCATTGATGACTGTAAATGGAGTAACTACAGGTATGGGGGTCACATTCACCCCCAAAGAAAAGGTATCGGAAACGCTGTTGTTGGTTGCAATTAGTTCTAAGGAATTGGAACCACTTGTATTGAGCGTAATCGACGGAGAAAACTGCGTACTGACGACAGTTCCATTTAACAGCCATTGATAGGTCCATGAAGGATCGCCGTAATTAACAGGTACAATAACATCCCCCTGACAAGCAGCAAAGCTGAGCAGATCAAAATGTGCAGCAGGTATCGGTACACCGCCACCGTTAGCAGTCACTGCCACATATCCGCTATCCCCGGCCACCATACCATTATTGGCATCGTAGAAATTAATATCATTGATACGCTGAAAGTCCGGCAAATCAAAACGCTCCCAATACAAGCCACCGCTGATGGATCGATAAAGCGCATCATAAGTACCCAGGTAAACGGTATCGGGACTCACGGTATACACACAGCGAATACTCATTGGAGGGATATTGACTGTAGCCCATGTAAGACCACCATCGGTAGATTTTTTCAGTTCATTCGAACCACCCGCGTATCCTGTATTGGTACCATGAGCGAAAGACACATTCTCAAAATTACCCGAACCACTCAGCACTGAAGTCCAGTTCGCTCCATCATTTACAGACCGATAAATATTGCTGCCGGACACCATCACCCAATTGCTCCCATTCACCCACGACACATCGTAAAGTGTATTGGTAATTCCTGTAGTAGAGGTTATCCATGAAGTTCCACTATTGGAGGAGCGTAAAACCCGTCCAACATCCCCTACGGCAACCCCATTTCCACTGCTACTGAAATCAAATGCCTCCAAATAGCGCAATAAACTACCCGAATTAGAATAGTAATTATGACTCCATGAAGTGCCATTATTGGATGTTCCGAAGACAATTAGGTCGTTGCCGAGATAAAAGAATCCGATACCCACTGCGCTTGAAGGACCGGTCACATAGAGATCATCAAAGCTGCCAATGATCTGGGAATTTCCGAGTGTGGCATTGAGTCCGGAAACAAAATTAAATGCAGCACCACTGTTAGAGGAGCGGAGCACACCATTCCATGTTCCGGCCCATACTTGACCGGTAGAGGCATACCTTACACAGGATATATTATCATTAGTACCTGTTGTAAGAGGCGTCCATTGAGCAAATGAAGAATAATTCAATAGAAGCAGGATCGGCACTAAGATTAACTGACGTAAATAATTCATAAAGAGATTTATTTTGGAAAGTCGAAGATATGGAAAAATGGAGTTTTGTTTCATGCTGCTGGCTACCGGCTGCCAGCTACCGGCTTCCGGCTGCTTGCTGCTTGCTGCTTGCTGCTTGCTTTGCAAACCTTCTCTATAAACTCAGCCCGGAAGTGTAAAGCCAAAGTGAATTTAAGTTAAGAACAATCCCCATCCGAAGAAAAAACAAAAAGCCAGGAAATAATCCCTGACTCTTCTACTTCTTTAGCACAGCCCGGAAGTGTGAGGCACTAAAAATAACTGGCGTATCAAAATTAGAAACACCCCTAAAAGCATTGAGGCAGAAGATATCTCCTGCCTCTCTACTTCTTTAGCACAGCCCAGAAGTGTAAAGCCAAAGTGAATTTAAGTTAAGAACAATCCCCCATCCGAAGAAAAAACAAAAAGCCAAGAAATAATTCCTGGCTTTTCTACTTCTGGGGTGGGCCCAGTAGGACTTGAACCTACGACCGACGGATTATGAGTCCGGCGCTCTAACCAACTGAGCTATAGGCCCGGAAACAGGTTTTTTCATATAAATATGAATGACCTGTCCTTTTTTTAAGGAGCACAAAAATACTACTTATGCTGAAACAGTCTTCAAAACACCTAATTCTTTTCCTACTTTGGTAAAAGCGGTGATGGCTTTATCGATATGATGGCGGTCGTGGGCGGCGCTCAGCTGGACCCGTATGCGTGCATTCCCTTTAGCCACAACGGGATAGAAGAACCCTATGACATAAATTCCTTCCTGTAATAACCGGGCTGCGAAATCCTGAGCTAGCTTCGCTTCGTACAGCATGATGGGTACAATGGGGTGTGTTCCGGGCTTAATATCGAAACCGGCAAGGGTGATTTGCTCGCGGAAATATTGGGTATTTTCCCAGAGTTTATCGCGCAAAGCCGTGGTTTGAGTCAGCATATCAATGACGGCAATAGAAGCTCCAACGATAGCCGGAGCCAGAGAATTGGAGAACAAATACGGCCGGGAGCGTTGACGAAGCATCTCCACAATTTCCTTTCTGCCGGAGGTAAATCCACCCATTGCCCCACCCAGTGCCTTACCGAGGGTTCCGGTGATGATATCCACACGTCCCATCACACCGGTATGCTCATGCGTTCCGCGGCCTGTTTTGCCCATGAAACCGGAAGCATGACATTCGTCGATCATGACCAGTGCTTTGTATTTATCGGCCAGATCACAAATTTTATCCAGTTGCGCAATCGTTCCATCCATGGAAAAAACACCATCCGAAACAATCATTCGGTGACGAAGGTGCTGGGTTGCTTTAAGCTGCTCCTCCAGATCTTCCATATTGTTATGCTTATAGCGATGACGCTGTGCTTTGCAGAGACGGATACCATCAATGATAGAAGCATGGTTCAACTCATCGGAAATAATCGCATCCTGCTCATTCAGCAACGGCTCAAATACCCCTCCATTGGCATCGAAGGCCGCGGCATAGAGGATGGTATCTTCTGTTCCAAGAAAGGAAGAGATCTTCGATTCCAATTCTTTGTGAATATCCTGCGTACCGCAAATGAAACGCACACTGCTCATGCCGAATCCATGCGTATCGATGGCGTGTTTGGCGGCTTCTATCACTTTAGGATGAGAAGAAAGTCCGAGATAGTTATTCGCGCAAAAATTGATGACTTCTAATCCATTGGCATTAATGTCGGCTCCCTGGGCAGTAGTGATTATTCTTTCCTGCTTATAAAGTCCTGCATCCTTAATTTCCTGAAGTTCTTTAGCGAGTACGGGTTGAAGGGTAGTGTACATAGTGGTCAATTTACAGGCAAAGTTAACAAATTAAACCCTTTCCGTTTTCGCATCCCTCTTTGAATTCCGGAGTGAAAATAAATTACAAACCAACATTATTGGCCTGACAATTATTCTCAACTACTCCTGTTTACTTTAATGTAAAAAGGCTGTACCTTAATACAGTAACAGCCTTTTTACGACATACAATCTGATTTACTATGGTGCGGTAAAGTCAAACATTTCGACGGGAATATCCATCAACACAGGAAGCTTACTCCAGATTTCAATTGTATTACGGGTTTTCACCACGATGTAATATTGTCGTGAAAGTAAATTCCCGGGGAAGATAAACTGTCCGTTTCCGGAAGTATTCAACGTTCCTTTAATGCTTTTCTCCAGTGCATATGGTGCGATACTGTTTCTCAGTTCAACGGTAATTGTATCTACTAAAGTGGGATAAAGGGAAGGATTTACAACAGCCTGCATCAAACCTCCTCCTATATAATATCCTTCAATAAACGCTTTTAAATTAAGTTGAAGCGGACAAATGTACATCAGCGAATTCGTGGCAGCAGTTCCGGAACATCCATTGATGCTGGTTTCGGTCACTGAATAATTCCCCGGAGCAGTTACAGCAATTGTAGCCGTTGTTGCACCTGTTGACCACAGGAAATTTCCCGAACCGGATCCCGCGCTCAAGACCACATTACTTCCACTACAAAAATTAACACTTGAATTGGAAACCACAGCAATACTATCGATTTGCATGCCGAGGAAATTGTTTGCAACGGCATCTACCGAATTATAATTCCAATTTATCACTATAGTATCTCCGGCATAACTACTCAGGTTATATTGCGCTGCAAGCCAGCTTCCATTTGACCCTGTATTACTTAAATAGCCTAATAATGTATACGGTCCGCCATTCACACTAATATTAGCGCTTGCCCAATCCCATCCACCGGGAGGGATACCTGCTTCACCGGCATAAGCATATCTGAATCGCAGTTTAACATCGGCAGCATTGGAAGGAACAACAATAGGAGGAGAATACATATTTCCTGAATTCGTTACACCTGTATTAAAGTTGCAAGTTCCATCTTGTCCATAATACGCCCAATAATTCGGATTTGGCGGAGTACCGGAGACGCAGGCATTGGTTACGTGCCAGAGGCCGGTTACAGACCATCCGGAAGGCAAACTACCCGATTCAAAATTCTCATAAAATAACAACTGTGCAATGTTCCCAGTGATCGCCGGAGTCGGATTGGGGTTAACGGTAACTATTGCTGTCGCACTTGAAGTGCAGGAGCCTGAAGTAACAGTGACAGTATAATTTCCTGCAGTTGCTACTGAAATTCCGGATGTGTTAGCACCTGTTGACCAGATATAACTACTGTACCCTGCAGCAGCATTAAGACTGACGGATCCCCCACTACAAAATGTGAAACCATTGTTTGCTTTAATGGAAATACTGTCTAATTGCAATCCCAGAAAACTATTACCAATAGCATCGACCGTATTAAAATTCCATTGCAATGCAATTGTACTTCCGGCATAAGGTGCCAGATTTACAGATGCATTCAGCCAATTACCGCCGGATCCTGTGGTACTCAAATTAAAAATGGGTGTAAAGGCAGCTCCATTCACACTGATCAGCAAAGCAGAATTATCATATCCCGATGGATAGGCCCCTCCTTCTCCGTTATAAGCATATTTAAAACTTAATGTTGCTGAAGTTGCAGCAGCAGGAATAGCGACTGTATTTGAAGTCAGATTTCCTGAATGAGTACCACCATTATTAAATGTGCAGGAACCATCAATTCCATAATAGGCCCAACGGGTGGGATTAGGCGGAGCTCCGGTAACACATGCATTGGTTATATGCCATAATCCCGTAGCTGTCCATCCGGGAGGTAAGGCGCCTGATTCAAAATCCTGGGACATTAACACCAAGTTTTCGGATGAAGTAATTGTTGGTGGAGTAATAGGTGTGATTGAAGTTGTTGCACTTGCAGATCCGGTACATCCATTCCCATTGGTGACAGTTACAGTAAACGTATTTGCTGTATTCACCACAATAGTTTGAGTATTTGCGCCTGTCGACCAAAGGTAACTTGAAAACGAACCTGCATTCAACGTGGTAGAACCGCCGGTGCAAAATGTTAAACTACCAGTTATAGATGGTGTCGGCAAAGCATTCACCGTACCGCTGGCAAATACATTTTGAGTAGCTCCTGTTGTTGAACAAACTATGTTTCCTGAAGGAGTTCCCACTGCAGTTGATGCCATTCTCACAAAAATGGTAGTAGTGCTTACATTTCCTGATGACGGTGTGAGCGACAACGAACTCGCGAATCCACTGCCTGAAGTTAAGGAAACCTCAAATCCTGTGGGTGGTGTTACTATTAAATTGGTAGTAAGTCCTGATCCGGAAACCGTAAAGGATTGTTGCGCAGAAGCTGTCCCGGAACATGCAGAAAATGGAGTGAGTGTGCCAGAAGTAATAATATTTGCTACGCCACCACCGAAAGGACTATTTACAGGTCCAAGAATTTCGAAGTCATCCACCATAAATCCATCTGCTAAATAAGAACTTGCACCGTATCCGGGTTTAACAGACAACACAAAACGGAAAGTCACTTCTCCCTGACCCACCAGTGCAGGAACACCGGTTGTTAAATTATAAGTACACAACGTATTATTTGAAGTTGTTGTCCATCCGTATTGATCAGCAAAAATACCTGCATCAATCGGACAACCTGATGATGGCCCTCTGTTATACCAATTCGTAGCATTGGCATCTGCATCTACTCCTAATCGGGTCCACGAGGCTCCTCTATCTGTTGAATATTGAAGTTGAACTGCAATGGGTGCATTACAAAAAATCACTTCCATGCTTCTTCTGAATCGCAGGGTATAGGTTCCGGCTGCTGTCATGTTATAAGATGGAGTTTGCAAAGCGCATGCATAATCACCTTCTGTAACATCCGCATCTAAATCAGTTTTCCAAACATTCACCGGAGAGTTCACCGTGACCAATGCATTTGCCGGCACTCCCCTCTCCCATTTGTTCACATTTCCGCTGATGGATTGCGCACCAAAATCGTTCGGATTAATTTCAAATGTACCGCCATCTGAAGCGACAACATATGGAGTTCCTCTGTTAGGAAGAATATGAATGTATAAATTTTTTGTTAATACCGAAGCGCCGCCATTGATGGTAAGTGTAACATTATATTTACCGGCAACAGCATAACTATGCGTTGGATTTTCAAGAGCAGATGCAGGAGTTCCATCACCAAAATTCCATGACCATGTAGTGGCCTGATAACTATCACTGATAAATTGAATGGATTTATTAATGTAAGACAATTGAATATCTGAATGAAAGTTAGCTGTAGCGGCAGTAAATAAATCAGATGCATATAATCCTCTTCCATGTGTTGCAGCTATAACATACTTATCACTTTGGCGCAATTGCAACATATCTACTCTGACATTAGCCAGACCGGAATTGGTAGCACCCCATACTGTTGCACCGGCATTTAGATTATCCGTACTCCATACACCCAATTCAGTAGCTAAAAGTACCTGATCATTATTGTTTGGGTTAAAGAGTGCCCAACGAATGGGCATATCCGGCAAATTCCCTTCTACAGACGTCCAGCTGGTACCACCATTGGTACTTTCCCAAACACTGTTCACACCATAACTGGAAAACGTAACCAATAAGTGATTATCGTTTCCGGTTTCCACTTCTACACAAGAAACATAAGCGCCTGCAGGTAGTCCGGTACTGATATTAGTAATAGTTGGTGCACCGGTATGGGCATTTTCTACCCGTACCACACGACCATTATCACTTCCAAAGAAAACTTTGTTCGCCGTGTTTGGAGATACTTTCACTGCGGAAACCCATCCATTCAATGCAGCAGCGGCAACGGTAACAAATGTACCTCCTGTTTGTGGATCATCCCATCTGACAAATTGATTAGTTGTACTGGCTGCATACATTTTATTATTTGCATCATCATAGTCGGAAGGATTGATAAATGAACCACCGGCGGTGACTACGTTGGTCCGTATTTCCTCCATCACTAGAACGATAATAATCGTTATAGACATATTGTGTAAATTGAAACTGCGGTTGATTCTGATCGATATGACAAAAAGCACCGTCTCCACCTGTTGCTTGTGTGGTGGCCTGTATTCCTGAAGCTACAAATTTATGTGTTCCGTTATCCTGAGAACCTGCGAGATAATAAGGTGTTAAGGCTGTAGGATGCATGGCACAGGCGTAAAACTGAGCAGTACGATAACTGGATGATTTATCAACAATAGTGGGAACAGCAACATTCGCATTGGTACTACGATAAACTCCACCATCATTCACAAAATAAGCAATACTGGAACTTCCATTTTGAAAAACAATATTGTGCTGATCAGCATGTACATTTTGAAGTGAAAACCCTCCATACCAATGACTCACCTGAGACCATGTTCCGGCACCATCTGTACTCACAAAAAGATCGATACCACCAACGAATACTCTTTCCTTGTTATTTGGATCAACTGCAACAGTTAAATCATACCATGCTTGCCCTCTGGAAAAATCAGCAGCAAGAATATCGGGATCAACATCGGCCGGTTCAGTTCTAACTGTCCATGAAGTTCCACCGTTAATTGTTCGGGTAATGCCGGCAACAACACCACCAGCTTCAACAACAGCATACAAATAATTCGAATCATTGGGTGCACAAGCTAACTCAATTCTGTTTCCGGCTACTCCAATTGTTTGAGCAGCACCAAAAGTAACTCCTGCATTCGTGGATTTATGTACAGAACCGTCTAAGGAACTATACACATCACCGTCAGCGGCAATTTCAACATCATAGCAAAAATTACTCGAAGCACCTGTTATTAAAAGACCCGATCCCAGTACCTTTGTCCAGGTGGTTCCACCATTAGCCGAACGTTGCAATCCACCGGAAGAAGTGGCAACAAAAACCACCCCCGCACTATTCACTACCACTTTTTGACAGTAATAAAATGTTGCATTATTGGTGGATGCAATCTGTGTCCAGGTCACTCCCCCATTCGTGCTTTTAAAAACACCAAGTCCTCTGACATTATCAATATTGTTATAGCCTTCTCCTGTACAGAAATACATGACTTGTGTGTTGGTCGGATCATAAGCAATAGAAATAACAGCCAGGTTACTGAGAAGATCATTCACAGGCGTCCATACCGGAGATGCTGCATTGATGTTGGTCGTCTTCCATAAACCTCCGCTTACACTTCCTGCAAAAACAGTATTTCCGCTCACATCATTCGGATCAACCATCAAAGCACGTGTACGACCGCCCTGATTATTTGGGCCTTGCTCATCCCACGAGACTCCTGTAAGCGGTCCCAGATTGGCAGAAGATTGCATCAATTGATCTTTGTATTTTTAGCAACAAGAATTCGTTCGCCGGGAACAATTCCCAGAGCAGGATCTTTCATCATCATCACGTCGCGCTGAATAGCTTGCAACGCTCCATCTCTTTTTCTCTCAAATTTTGTTCTCTTGTCGCCACGTTTTTCACGTGCGAGTGCTCTTTCGCGTTCAATTTCCTTTGCAACAGTTTGTCTGGAAGGTACTGTTGGAATGGATTCCTGGCCCAGAGAACGGGGAATATTCAGGAGACATAATACAAAAAAGCAAAGGGAGATGATGTGTAATTTTTTTTTCATATACAATTGGGTTAGGCGATTTATCAGATTGAATTGCTCTTGCGCAGGTTCGAATGATCAAATAAGATTAAACGGTATTAAATATTTATAAATTATAGGATACAAGGCTCTAAATATTCCGCAAATTAGTTGTATTTACCTTAAGTTACAAGTGTTTAGTAAAATTGGAGGTAATAAATTTGCTAACATCTTCCGGACTTCATATCTCTGAATATCAATCCTTTTTCAGTTTCAATTCATACCACATGTAAAACAATTATTCTTGCTGTCCATATTTTCAAGTATCAGCAGGCGGTTACAGATGAAAAAATCACTTCCGGAAAAAGCAAGGATTGTATTTATACATAAACAGGATCTTCTCCGGGTAACTCATTAGACAAATGTTGAACTTTAAGTTTGAACAATGAATCCTTACGAATCCTTTGTATCTTTGAGAAATAACAAACGAGCATGTCACAACAACCTATTCCTGAACGACCTCTTAAACCCGAACCCGGTACTGCTCCTTCTCCACCTGAGCATCCTGTGCCCGCAACACCCCCTAAAACTCCTGCAAATCCTGAACTCCCTGTTCCACCTCCACCCCCTAACGGTCCGGGCTCAAGTCTGGATTTTGATAAACCTCAATTCAAAAACTATTAACACATCAACAGGATAGAGATTAAAACCGAAAAAAGTTTGGGGAAATTAATTAGCCCCGATATGGAAAATGGAGTAATTAATTTCGTGCAATCTTTATTCGTAAAACAAAACCACAAGTTTTTGCAGACATGATTTTTAACTAAATCGAAAACCATTGAAAAACCGCCCTATAAAACACTAAATAGCAATGCAAGGCAATATTTATAAACACTAAACTCTTTAAAAAACATTGGCTTTCCTTTTTCAAAGAACTAATGGCTTTGCACTCATTAAACAGGACACTATTACCCTATCCAAGAACAAATAAAAATCAATTCCAATAAAACCATTACTTTTGCACTGAATGATCCGTCAAATAACATTTGTTCTATTCCTCTTTTCGCTGTTTGCATTGTTGCCTTCGAAAGGCCAATGCAACACCATTCCTTTTCATGAAAAACAAAACGAATGCATTGGAGATATTTCTGAACTATCAGTTATTAATAATAATTATACTTTTTCTAACTATCCGGGGATCAAACAACTTTCACTAAAAGTTAATGAAAACAATAACCCTACCCTCCAACAATTAAAGTGTTGTAAAAAGAATCATTTTACAGGTGCGCAATTTATACCTACACTTTATTCGAGATTTAGTTATTCCCAATTCTTTTCATATCGTGCGAATGGGATT